>CAYVFK010000168.1:0-4573 GCA_964450925.1 uncultured Hyphomicrobiaceae bacterium
CGGAAGCCGATCGGATTGATCTTCTGTCCCATTACGCTTGCTCCTCGGCTTCCTTGACGACGACGGTCAGGCGCGAGAACGGCTTGAAAATCCGTCCGATCCGCCCCCGCGCGCGCGGTCGCCAGCGTTTCATCACCAGCCCTTTGCCGACATAGGCTTCCTTGACGACGAGCTGATCGACATCAAGGTCATGGTTGTTCTCCGCATTCGCCACCGCCGATTCCAGCGTCTTCTTGACGTCCACGGCGATGCGCTTGCGCGAAAAAGTGAGGTCAGCCAACGCCGTCTCAACCCGTTTGCCGCGTATCGAGGCTGCGACCAAGTTCAGCTTTTGCGGGCTGATGCGCAGATTGCGCGTGATCGCCATGGCCTCATTGTCGGCCAACTGCCGCTCATTCTTGGGCTTGCCCATGGCCTTATCTCCTCCGCGCCTTCTTATCCACGTTGTGCCCGTAATAGGTCCGCGTGGGGGCGAATTCGCCGAATTTGTGCCCGACCATGTCCTCGGTAACCAGCACCGGGATATGTTTCTGTCCGTTGTAGACCCCAAACGTCAGACCAACGAACTGCGGCAGGATCGTTGAGCGCCGGCTCCAGATCTTGATGACCGCGCTCGACCCCTTCTCGCGCGCATTCTCCGCCTTTTTCAGCAAGTAGCTGTCGACGAACGGACCTTTCCAGACTGAGCGTGCCATGACTTTTCCTAGCGCTTCTTCTTCATGTGGCGACTACGCAGGATAAAGCGATCGGTCTCCTTGTTGGAGCGCGTACGCTTGCCCTTGGTCGGCTTGCCCCACGGCGTCACCGGATGGCGACCGCCGGAAGTCCGGCCCTCGCCACCGCCAAGCGGGTGATCGACCGGGTTCATCGCAACACCGCGCACGGCGGGGCGCTTGCCCAGCCAACGCTTGCGGCCCGCCTTGCCGAGTTGCACATTGGCATGATCCGGGTTGGACACGGCCCCGACAGTAGCCCGGCAGGCACCGCGCACCATGCGCGTCTCACCTGATTTCAGCTTCAAGATTGCATATCCAGCATCACGGCCAACGAGTTGGGCATAGGCGCCGGCGGCGCGCGCAAGCTGCGCGCCCTTCTCCGGCTTCATCTCGATATTATGAACGATGGTGCCGATCGGCATGTTCGCCAACGGCATCGCATTGCCCGGCTTGATATCGGCCTTGTCCGCGGAGAGCACCGTATCGCCGACGCCAAGGCGCTGCGGCGCGATAATATAAGACTGCTCGCCATCTTCGTAGCGGATCAACGCGATGAAGGCTGTGCGGTTCGGATCATACTCCAGCCGCTCCACCGTGGCGGGCACATCCAGCTTGCGCCGCTTGAAATCCACCATGCGATAAGCGCGCTTGTGCCCGCCGCCGCGACGGCGCGCGGTGATGCGGCCTTTATTGTTGCGCCCCGCTTTTTTCGTCAGCCCTTCGGTGAGCTGCTTCACCGGCTTGCCGCGCCACAGTTGGCTGCGGTCCACCAGGATCAGCTCGCGGCGTCCGGGCGAGGTCGGGTTATATTTCTTCAAAGCCATGACGATTTCCGTCTCTGCTGAGCCTTTACAGCCCGGTGGTAATGTCGATGCTGCTGCCTTCCGACAGCGTCACGATCGCTTTCTTGATGTGGTTCTGCCGACCCTTGATGCCGCGAAATCGCTTCAACTTGCCCTTGCGGTTGAGCGTGTTCACCGCCTTCACCTTGACATTGAACAACCGCTCGACGGCTTCCTTGACCTGAGGCTTCGTCGCGTGACGCGCGACCTTGAACACCACCTGATTATTCTCCGACGCTAGCGTCGATTTCTCGGTGATGACCGGAGCGACAATGATGTCGTAAAGCTCTTCTTGCCTCATTTGAAGCGCGCCTCCAGCGCCGCGATCGCGTCTTTGGTCAGCACCAGGTTATCCCGGCGCAAGATGTCGTAAACGTTCAGCCCTTGAACCGGCAGTACATCAATATTCGGGATGTTGCGCGCCGCCTTGGCGAACGCATCCTGAACCTCTTGGCCAGAGACGATCAAAGCGTTCTCCAGTCCAAGTTTTTCCAGCTTGACGTGCAAATCCTTGGTCTTCGGCGCGTCCACTTCCGCACTGTCGAGCACCATCAAGGCCTCCATGCGCGCCTTGGAGGACAGCGCATGGCGCATAGCGAGCGCGCGCACCTTCTTCGGCAGGTCGATGGCGTGGCTGCGGGGCTGTGGTCCGAACGCCTTGCCGCCGCCGCGGAACTGAGGCGCCTTCTTGTCGCCGTGGCGCGCGCGGCCGGTGCCTTTTTGCTTGTACATCTTTGCGCCCGTGCCAACGACCTCGCTGCGCCCCTTGGCCTTGTGCGTGCCGGCCTGGCGCTTCAAGAGTTGATAACGCACCATCCGGTGCAGAATGTCCGCGCGCGGCTCAAGCCCGAAGATGCTGTCATCCAGCTCAACCGACCCGGCTTTCTTCGCATCCAGCGTCTTGACGTCCATTTTCATGGCTTATCCTTCGCTCGCCTCTGGCTGAGCGGCCTCGCCCGCCGCATTCGCGCCTGGCATGCGGAACGCGCCCGGTGTCGGCGCGTCCTTCGGCAACTCCTTCTTCACCGCGTCGCGCAGCATCACCCAGCCACCCTTGGCGCCCGGGACCGCGCCGCGCACCATGATCAGCCCGCGTTCGACATCCACCTTGGCAACGCGCAGGTTCTGCGTTGTGACGCGCTCATTGCCAAGCTGCCCAGCCATCTTCTTGCCCTTGAAGACCTTGCCTGGATCCTGACATTGGCCGGTTGAGCCATGGGCGCGGTGCGAGACGGAAACGCCGTGAGTCGCTTCAAGCCCGCGGAAATTGTGCCGCTTCATCGCGCCAGCAAAGCCTTTACCGATGCTGATGCCAGTCGCGTCGACGAACTGGCCTTCAACGAAGTGATCGGCCGTAATCTCCGCGCCCACATCGATCAGGTTTTCGGGGCTGACCCGGAATTCAGCCATTTTGCGCTTTGGCTCGACGCTCGCGACGGCGAAGTGGCCACGCTCGGCGCGGCTCACATTCTTCACCTTGGCTTTGCCGGCGCCAAGCTGCAAAGCGCAGTAGCCATTGCGGTCACTGACGCGCTGGGCCACGACCTGGCACTTGTCCAGACGCAACACAGTGACCGGCACATGCGTACCGCTGTCGTCAAAGATCCGCGTCATTCCCAGTTTCTGCGCAATCACACCTGAGCGCATGGGTTCCATCCTTTGTTCCGCCCGGTGAGGGGCGCGCCGCGCCAAAACGCGTTATCCGGCCCTGCCGCCCGTCAGAGCTTGATCTCCACATCGACGCCGGCGGCCAGATCGAGCTTCATCAACGCATCCACTGTCTGCGGCGTCGGATCGACAATGTCGATCAGCCGCTTGTGCGTGCGCATCTCGAATTGCTCACGGCTCTTCTTATTGACGTGCGGCGAGCGGTTCACGGTGAATTTCTCGATTCGCGTTGGCAGCGGAATCGGCCCGCGAACATCCGCGCCCGTCCGGCGCGCTGTATTCACGATCTCGCGCGTCGACGTATCCAGGATCCGATGGTCGAATGCCTTCAGCCGGATGCGGATGTTTTGGCCTTGCATGGCGGCTTACCCCAAAAATAAGAGCGCCCACGCAATCCGGGGCGCTCTTGTGCTTCACTTTGACTTCGCTACTCGATGATGTCGGCGACGACGCCGGCGCCCACCGTGCGGCCACCCTCGCGGATGGCGAAACGCAGCTTTTCTTCCATCGCAATCGGTACGATGAGCTGGACTTCCATCTCAACGTTGTCGCCCGGCATGACCATTTCCTTGTCAGCCGGCAGCGTGACCACGCCGGTCACGTCGGTGGTGCGGAAATAGAACTGCGGGCGATAATTGGTAAAGAACGGCGTATGGCGGCCGCCCTCTTCCTTCGTCAGGATGTAGGCCTCAGCCTTGAACTTGGTGTGCGGCGTCACCGAACCCGGCTTGCACAGTACCTGACCGCGCTCGACGTCATCGCGCGAGATGCCGCGGATCAGCGCGCCAATGTTGTCGCCGGCCTCGCCCTGGTCGAGCAGCTTGCGGAACATCTCGACGCCCGTGACCGTGGTCTTGCGGGTTTCCTTGATGCCAACGATCTCGACCTCTTCGCCAACCTTGATCACACCACGCTCGACGCGCCCCGTGACCACGGTGCCGCGACCGGAAATCGAGAACACGTCTTCGATCGGCATGAGGAAAGGCTGGTCACGCGGGCGCTCCGGCGTCGGAATGTGCTCGTCCACCGCGGCCATAAGCTCTTTGATCTTCTCTTCACCGATTTCCGGCTTGTTACCCTCCATCGCGGCAAGCGCGCTGCCTGCAACGATCGGGATGTTGTCGCCGTCGAATTCGTACTGCGACAGGAGTTCGCGCACTTCCATTTCGACCAGTTCAAGCAGCTCCTCATCATCGACCTGGTCGACCTTGTTGAGAAACACGACCAGCGCGGGAACGCCGACCTGGCGCGCCAGCAGAATATGCTCGCGGGTCTGCGGCATCGGGCCGTCGGCCGCGCTCACCACCAGGATCGCGCCGTCCATCTGCGCCGCGCCGGTGATCATGT
>CAYVFK010000169.1:0-4570 GCA_964450925.1 uncultured Hyphomicrobiaceae bacterium
GCATTGTCTCATAGCCGGCAAGCTCGGGAATGCGCCCGTCCGCGATCGCCTCGGCGGCCAACACGTTCGGATGCCCTGTATTAATGCCGGCGAAAGCCCCCGCCTCTGCGCCGGTCAGCTCGACGAGTTCCCAAGTGTATTGCAGCTTGCGTTTCGGGTTGTTGCTGGGCGAGAGCCAGACGCGCATTCCCGGCTCGGAAAGGCCCATCATCGAGCCAGGGTTGGGACAATGCGCCGTCACCGTTTCCCCGTTAGCGAGCCTGACATCAGCGAGAAAACGCTTGTATCGTCGCTCAAGCTGACCCGGTATAAGCGTGCGCGAAAACAGCATAACGTTAGATTAGGATGCGCCCGCGCGCGCGGCAAGGGCCGCATGAGACGCGAGGGCGAAAGGCAGGCGAGCGCAGATGGCGGAGAACAAGGATATCGTAACGGCTGGGCTGGTGGTGATCGGTGATGAGGTTCTGTCTGGCCGGACCAAGGACAAGAACACCGGCTATATCGCTGAGAAGCTCACCGAGACTGGCATCCAGCTTCGGGAAGTGCGCATCGTCGCAGACGACCACGACGCGATCATCGAGGCCGTGAACACGATGCGCCGGCGCCATGATTATGTCTTCACGACGGGCGGAATCGGCCCGACACATGATGATATCACGGCGGACGCCATCGGCGCGGCGTTCGGCCTGCCAGTGGAGACGGACGCGCGCGCACTCGATATCATGCGACGCCACTTTCGCGCTGATCAGCTCACGCCCGCGCGCCTGCGCATGACACGTATGCCAGTGGGGGCGGAACTGATCGACAATCCCGTGTCAGTCGCGCCGGGGTTCTCGGTCGAGAACGTTTATGTCATGGCGGGCGTACCGCAAATCATGCAGGGGATGTTGGACCAGGTGCTGCCCGGACTGCGCGCAGGGCAACGCATCCTTAGCCGGACATTGCGTGTCGATGGCAAGGAGGGCGATATCGCGGATGTGCTGAGCGACGCGCAGGCAGCGTTTCCCGGCGTAGCGATCGGCAGCTATCCGTTTCACGTTGATCTGCGCTTCGGTGTCAACGTTGTGTTTCGCAGTCCGGACGCTGCGGCGTTGGATCAAGCAAGTCGGTATGTGCAGGACGAACTCCGCAAGCGCGGCATCACAAGCGACCTGCCCGACGAAGACGATGCAACTTGAGCGCGATCCGAAAAGTCAGCGGCGGTCAGCCCGAAGCGGCACCGGCTTGCGCCTTGGTATCGGCAGTCGATTCGGCCTGGGCGTCTGGTGTAACGCTTTCTTGTGCTGACGGCTGGGCCGGGTCGGCGTTTTCGCTCACATCCGTCGCGCAAGGCTCGGTTTTTCCTTGTGTCTCGGCGTCAGGCTCGGAGGATGCCGTCTGCGTGGCCGACGCACCAGCCGCTTCGCTCGGCTTCGGCGCATTGATTGCATCGGCTCCGGTCTCGGTCTCGGCGGCGTCGTTTTCCCAGCCGTAATGCGCCGCCATCCGCGCCAGCAAGCTCTCGCAGGCCTCATTCAGCGCCTCAACGCTTATCTCACCGCCAATCAGATAGCTCGGCGCATCATCATCGGCGGGCGTCTCGTCGCCCTCCACGGCCTCTAGCCGCTCCATCAGCGACAGCGCTGCATCGACCGCCACGCGCCCGCCCGGCAGCCGATCCGCCATGAACCGCTTCGGGTGGGCGTGTCCGTCAAACAGACTTTGCGGATCGGTCATACGCGCGCGCCGGATCGTCTCGCAGCACGATGTGTCCGCCATGAACGCGTCGATATCTGCACGTAGATGCGGCTCGTAACGCCGCAACTCCTGCGCCCAGTGACGCGCACGCGCAAGCTTCGTGACAATCATGAATTCGCGCTCGCTCACATCGCAGACTTGATGCCGGAACATGGCCAGACGCGACGCGATTTCCGCAGTTGCAAGCCCTGCGCCGATCTGCGGCAGCGCCGCGTTGTGCTGTGCCAGATAGCTGCTCTCGTCAATCACCGAGGAGAGCGCGCTCGATAGGAAATAGAGGATGCTGTCGAGTTCCTCCGCGCTCTTGCGCTTGATTGGCCACATGGTGTTTTGCCCCCGCCAGATATTGTTGTTGGAAACGCTGACGCCGGACTCAAAACCGGCCCGGACTCGCCAAGTCCGGACCGGCCATGCACGAAGGCTGTGCGGCGCGCGTATTACGAACAGCCGCTCGTCGCGCCGCAGGTATCGCATTTCAAGCAGGTGCCGTTGCGCACCAGCGTAAAGTTACCGCAGTCGCCACAGGCTTCGCCCTCATAGCCCTTCATCCGGGCTTCGGCGCTGAGTCGTGCAGGCGAGACCACGTCGGCCTCCACGCTGCCCTGCACCAGCGTATTCTCGACCACATCCGCGCGTTGTGCATCGTAAAGCGCCGTTGTGATGTTCTGCTGCAAGGCTGCCACAGGATTCGCAGCCTCGCCGGCCACCATGACAACTTTGTGGTCAAACGAACCGCGCATCATCCCTCGGCTCATGTAGCGGTCCGCGACCACCGCAACATCGCCGCCGCTCTCGCCCTCGCCGCTGCCGATGGCCGTGTTACCTGTCTCGGAGGGATTTGCGTGGGCCAGATCATGCCGGCCAAGATAGGACACCGCCAGCTCGCGGAAGATATAATCGAGGATCGAGGTGGCGTTCTTGATTGAGTCGTTGCCCTGCACCAGCCCGGCCGGCTCGAACCGGGTGAAGGTGAACGCATCGACATATTCCTCCAGCGGCACGCCATATTGCAGCCCCAGCGAGACCGCGATAGCGAAGCTGTTCATCAGCGAACGGAAGGCTGCGCCCTCCTTGTGCATATCGACGAAGATCTCGCCGAGTTCGCCATTCTCGTATTCGCCGGTGCGCAGGTAGACCTTGTGGCCACCGACCACAGCCTTTTGTGTGTAGCCCTTGCGCCGGGTCGGCATCTTTTCGCGGGTGGCGCGCATCCGCACACGCTCCACGACACGCTCCACGATCTTCTCAGCGACCACCTCGGCCTTGGCCTGTGCGGATTGCATCGCGGGCGCATCGGCCTCCTCCGCTTCATCCTGATCGTCAAACGTCTGTGTGCTCAGCGGCTGCGATAGTTTCGAGCCGTCGCGATAAAGCGCGTTTGCCTTCAGGCCCAGTCGCCATGATTGCAGATAGGCGCTCTTGCAGTCCTCGACCGAGGCGTTGCCCGGCATGTTGATCGTCTTGGAGATCGCGCCGGAGATGAACGGTTGTGCCGCGGCCATCATCTGGATGTGGCTTTCCGCCGAGAGGAACCGCGTGCCCTTTCGCCCGCACGGGTTGGCGCAGTCGAACACCGGCAGATGCTCCGGCTTCAGGCCCGGCGCGCCCTCCAGCGTCATCGCCCCGCAGACATACAGGTTGGCCGCCTCGATTTCGCGGCGCGAGAAGCCAAGCTCCGCCAGCATGTCGAAGTCCGCGGCATCCAGACGCTCGGCCGACAGCCCCAGCACTTTCGTGCAGAACTCCTCGCCCAGCGTGAACTTGTTGAACGCGAACTTGATGTCGAACGCGCTGGCGAGACCGGCCTCGATCGCCGCGATCTTCTCCGGCGTGAAGCCCTTGGCCCGCAGCGTCTCGTGGTTGATGTGCGGCGCGCCTTTCAGCGTGCCGTGGCCCACCGCGTAGGTGATGATCGCGTCGATCGCCAGCTTGTCATAGCCGAGCTTGGCCAACGCCTCGGGCACCGTGCGGTTGATGATCTTGAAGTAACCGCCACCGGCCAGCTTCTTGAACTTCACAAGGGCGAAATCCGGCTCGATGCCCGTGGTGTCACAGTCCATAACGAGGCCGATCGTGCCGGTCGGCGCGATGACGGTCGCCTGCGCGTTGCGGTAGCCGTGCTGCTCGCCGAGCGCCAACGCCTGATCCCAAACACTGCGCGCGGCCTCAGCAATGCGCGGCTGCGGGCACGCGGCAGCATTCAGCGGCACCGGCGGCGTGCTGAGTTGCTCGTACCCGTCGATTTCACCGTGCGCGGCGCCGCGGTGGTTCCGCATCACCCGCAGCATGTGCTCGGCATTCTTGGCATAGCCCCCGAACGCGCCAAGCTCCGCTGCCATCTCTGCGCTTGTGGCGTAGGAGGTGCCCGTCATAAGCGCCGAAATCGCTCCAGCCAGCGCGCGCCCCTCTTCTGAATCGTATGGCAGGCCAGCAGCCATAAGCAGTCCGCCGAGATTGGCGAAGCCGAGGCCAAGCGTGCGGTATTCGTAGGACAACAGGGCGATCTCGGGTGATGGGAACTGCGCCATCGTCACCGAAACTTCCAGCACGATCGTCCACAGCCGGCAGGCGTGAGTGAAAGCATCGACATCGAACTCGCCCGCCTTGTCGCGGAAGGCCATCAAATTCAGCGAAGCGAGATTGCAGGCCGTATCGTCGAGGAACATGTATTCCGAGCACGGGTTCGAGGCGCGGATCTGCCCCGAGGCCGGGCAGGTGTGCCAGTCGTTGATGGTGGTGTGGAACTGGATGCCCGGATCGGCGGAGGCCCAGGCGGCATAGCCGATCTGGTCCCACAGGTCGGCGGCGTCGATCTCGCGGACCGTCTCGCCGG
>CAYVFK010000170.1:0-4552 GCA_964450925.1 uncultured Hyphomicrobiaceae bacterium
CCAGCATGCTGGAGGCTGCCCGCGCTCACGGGTTGCGGATTCTGGGGCCGAACTGCATCGGCCTGTTAATGGGAGCTTCCGGGCTTAATGCGAGTTTCTCGCACACCGCGGCGATGTCCGGCGATCTTGCGATTGTTTCACAATCTGGCGCGTTGCTGACCTCGGTGCTGGATTGGGCCAATGGGCGGCAGATCGGCTTCTCGCTGATGGCATCGGTTGGCAATATGGCCGATATCGACTTCGGCGACATGCTCGACTATCTCGCCGGCGACGTGTCCAGCAAGGCTATTCTGCTTTACGTCGAGGGCATCAAGCACGCGCCGAAATTCATGTCGGCGGCGCGGCGTGCGGCGCGCTCCAAGCCTGTGATCGTCATCAAGACTGGCAGGCATGAAAGCGCAGCGAAAGCGGCAGCTTCGCACACCGGCGCGCTGGCAGGATCGGACAAGGTTTACGACGCGGCTTTCCGCCGGGCGGGCGTTCTACGGGTGCCCGATCTCGATGAGTTGTTCATCGCCGCTGAAACAGCCGATCGGATTGGCGCAATCCCCGGTGAACGCTTGACCATACTGACAAACGGCGGTGGCGTTGGCGTTCTCGCAGCCGACGCACTGGCGGATGAGGATGGCGAACTGTCCGTGCTGTCAGACGAAACCCGGGCGAAGCTTGATAAAGTCTTGCCGGCAACATGGTCCGGAGCCAATCCGGTCGATATCATCGGCGATGCAGGGCCGGAGCGCTACAAGCACGCAATGAGCGCGCTGCTCGCCGCGCCCGAGACGGAGGCCATGCTTGTCATGAACTGCCCCACGGCGCTGGCTTCCAGCGAGAGCATTGCGCGCGCGGTGATTGAGGCGGTCAACGAACGTCCGGGTGGTCGGCGCGTTCCCGTGTTGACCAATTGGCTTGGCTCGGTCGCGTCAGCCACCGCGCGGGAGATGTTCGCGCAAAACGACATTCCGACGTTCGAGACACCGCGACAGGCCGTGCGCGGCTTCATGCATCTCGTGCATTATTCGCGTGCCCAAAAGGAACTGATGCGCGCACCGCCGATGCTGCCGCGCCAACTGTCGTTCAATTCGGATGATGCGCAAAGACAGATCGATGACGTACTGGCTGCCGGGCGCAGCATGATGACCGAGCCTGAGGCCAAGAAGCTTCTTGCGTGCTACGATATTCCGGTTGTCCCGGCTTTTACCGTGGGGACGCCGGATGAGGTGCGCGAGGCGGCGGCCGCGATCCTCAAGGACTATCCTGCGGTGGTGCTGAAGATTGTCTCCGAAGAGATCAGTCATAAGTCCGACGTGGGTGGTGTCCGGCTCGACATCAGCAGCGCCGAGCGCGCTGGGCAAGTCGCGCGCGAGATGCTCGACAGCATAGGCGCGGCACGTCCCGATGCGCGCATTGACGGCATCAGCGTTCAGCCGATGATCCGGGGCAAGCTGGCTCATGAACTGATCGTCGGGATGACCGAGGACAACACCTTTGGGCCCGTGATCCTGTTCGGCGCGGGCGGCACTGCCGTCGAGGTGGTGAAGGACACCGCGATGGCGCTGCCCCCGCTTGATCTCAAGCTGGCCCAGGATCTGATCCGCGAGACGCACATCAGCCGGTTGCTCAAGGGCTATCGCGACCGGCCAGCGGCCAACATGGACGCGATTGCGCTGACGCTCGTCAAGGTCGGCTATCTGGTTTCGCAGCATCCGGAAATCCGCGAACTGGACATCAACCCGCTGCGCGCCGACGAAAACGGCGCGGTGGCGCTAGATGCGCGCGTCGTGCTGGCCGATCAGGCGAAGGCGCCGCGCACGCCCATGGCGATCCGGCCCTATCCGCACGAATGGGAAAAGAAGATCACGCTCGAATCGCTGGGCGAAGTTGTCATCAGGCCGATCCGCCCTGATGATGAACAACTCTATGAGGACATGATCGCGCGGATGGATCAGAACGATCTGCGCTTGCGGTTTTTCTCGCCACAGCGGCACATGTCGCGCAAGTTTCTCGCACGCCTAACCCAGATAGACTATGGTCGCGAGATCGCCTTCGTGGCCCTAAAGCCATCAGAAGATGAAATGCTTGGCGTTGCCCGCTTCTTCGCTGATCCGGACTATCGCAAGGCCGAATATGCCGTGATGACCCGCTCCGATCTGAAGGGGCATGGCCTCGGCTGGCAACTCATGCGCCAACTGATCGACTATGCAAAGGCTGAAGGACTGGAGCGGCTGTACGGTTCGGTGCTGAGCGAAAACGTGACGATGCTGCGGATGTGCCAGCAGCTTGGCTTCACCACGCGCCATGACCCCGAAGACCCATCGATTTCCCAGGTCGAGTTGCCGCTCAATAACACCAGCAAGACCGGCGGCTGAACGCGTTTCACGTGCGAGCCAGACGGCTTGTGTGCTTGCGAAGAGAGCGCCTGCCGGTCAGTCTGACACTCGGTGCTGGAAGGGCCCTCGCGACGGTTGCTTGAATGCAGCCGTGTTTGGCTATAACCACGGCGAGAGCTTGGATCGGAAGATGGCAGGGAGACAAGGCAAATGGCCCGAAATAAGATCGCTCTGATCGGCGGCGGCATGATCGGCGGCACGCTTGCGCACCTCATCGGCGTGAAGGAACTGGGCGATGTCGTCCTGTTCGACATTGTCGAGGGCATGCCGCAAGGCAAGACGCTGGATATAGCCCAATCCCTGCCGGTCGAGGGCACCGACGCGCAGCTCAAGGGCACCAACGAGTATGTTGATATTCGCGGTGCGGACGTGGTGATCGTCACCGCTGGCGTGCCGCGCAAGCCGGGCATGAGTCGCGATGATCTGCTGGAGATCAACCTGAAGGTGATGGAGCAGGTCGGCGCGGGCATAAAGAAATATGCGCCCGATGCGTTTGTCATCTGCATCACCAACCCGCTCGATGCTATGGTCTGGGCGCTGAACCAGATCACGGGGCTACCGCGCCATATGACCGTGGGCATGGCCGGCGTGCTCGACAGCGCGCGGTTCCGGTATTTCCTTGCCGACGAGTTCGACGTCTCGGTTGAGGATGTCACCGCGTTCGTGCTTGGCGGCCACGGCGACACCATGGTCCCGCTCACGCGCTACACGACCGTGGCAGGCATTCCGCTGCCAGACCTCATTAAGATGCACTGGATCACCCATGAGCGGCTCGGCGAGATCGTTCAGCGCACGCGCGACGGTGGTGCGGAGATCGTCGGCCTGCTCAAGAGCGGCTCGGCATACTACGCGCCAGCGGCGTCGGCCGTGGCGATGGCCGAATCCTACCTGAAGGACAAGAAGCGCGTGCTGCCCGCTGCGGCTTATCTCAATGGCGAATACGGCGTGAAGGGGCTTTATGTCGGCGTGCCCACCGTCATCAGCGCCAAGGGCGTGGAGCGCGTGATCGAGATCGATCTGGCCTCGGGCGAGCGCGCGGATTTCATGCGTTCGGTTGAATCGGTGCAAGGCCTGATTGACGCATGCAAGCGCATCGCTCCGGGCCTTGGCGGGATCGCCTGATCGCATTGCAATCAAGATATCAGCGGGAGCCGAATCAATGAACATCCATGAATATCAGGCGAAGGCCATCCTGCGCGAATATGCGGTGCCGGTCTCAGAAGGCGCGGCAGCGTTCACGCCGGAGGATGCGGTCAGCGTGGCGAATGCGCTGGGCGGTCCGGTCTGGGTCGTCAAAGCCCAGATCCACGCTGGGGGCCGCGGCAAAGGCCACTTCACCGAGCCGCAGGCCGGCGAGCAGGGCGGGGTCAGGCTGGCGAAATCAATGGATGAGGTGCGCAACTTTGCCGACCAGATGCTCGGGCGCACGCTGGTCACCCATCAGACCGGGCCAGAGGGAAAGCGGGTTCAACGGCTTTACATCGAAGACGGTGCGCAGATCGCCCGCGAACTTTATTTGTCCGCATTGGTCGACCGCGGCTCTTCGCGCATCTCGTTCATTTGCTCCACCGAAGGGGGCATGGACATCGAAAAGGTGGCCGCCGAGACACCTGAGAAAATCCTCACTCTGACGATTGACCCGGCGACTGGATATTCGCCTTTCCACGGCCGTCGCATCGCCTTTGCGCTTGGGCTTGAAGGCGATCAGGTGAAGCAATGCGTCAAACTGATTGGCAATCTGTACCGCGCTTTCACTGACAAAGACATGAGCCTGCTGGAGATCAACCCGCTGGTGGTGACCGAGCAGGGCGGATTGATCTGCCTCGACGCCAAGGTGAACTTTGATGACAACGCGCTGTTCCGCCAGGCCGAGGTCGCCAATTTGCGCGATATCGAAGAGGAAGATCCCGCCGAAGTCGAAGCCTCGCGCCACGGGCTGAACTACGTCAAGCTCGATGGCAGCATCGGCTGCATGGTCAACGGCGCCGGGCTGGCGATGGCGACCATGGACATCATCAAGCTGTATGGCGCGGAGCCGGCGAACTTCCTCGATGTCGGTGGCGGCGCCAATAAGGATCAGGTGATGAACGCCTTCAAGATCATCCTGTCCGACGCGAGCGTTCAGGGCATCCTGGTCAACATCTTCGGGGGCATCATGCGCTGCG
>CAYVFK010000171.1:0-4478 GCA_964450925.1 uncultured Hyphomicrobiaceae bacterium
TTCGCTTCAGGAGATATCGGAATATCTTGATCTGTACGAACGCGATCCAGAGCAGAAGCTGCAGACCCGGCATCTGCTGACCAAGGTGGAGCAGGCGATCGAGGATTTGCGGCGCAAGCGCGCAGACATAGACTCAACGATCGACGAGCTGGCTGTCATACGCGCGCAGTGCCTCAATCAGCTTGAAAGCGAGGAGTAGGCACCGCGCTCAGGCTGCCTGTTCGGTGCGCGGGGCCTCCAGGATCGCCGCGACGCCCATGCCGCCAGCGGTGCAGATCGAGATAAGCCCGCGTCCGCCGCCATTTTCGTTCAGCAGCTTGGCGAGATGGCCCGTGATCCGCGCGCCGGTCGCTGCGAAGGGGTGGCCGTAGGCGATGGACGAGCCGCGCACATTTAGCTTGCTGCGGTCGATTTCGCCGAGCGGGGCGTCGCGTCCCAGCACCTCGCGGCAATACTCGGGCGACTCCCAGGCTTTGAGCGTACACAGCACCTGCGCGGCGAATGCCTCGTGGATTTCGTAAAAGTCGAAGTCCTGCAGGCTCAGGCCGGCGCGGTCCAGCATCTTGGATACCGCGATGGTCGGCGCCATCAACAGGCCGCGCCCGCCGACGAAGTCGATCGCCTCGGTCTGGCCTTCGACGATGTAGGCCTGCGGCACGAGACCATTTTCGCGCGCCCAGTCATCTGACGCGATCAGCACCGCCGCCGCGCCATCTGTCAACGGGGTTGAGTTTGCTGCCGTCAGCGTCCCATTCTTCGACTTGTCGAAGGCCGGGTTCAGCGTGCCGATCTTTTCAAGGTCGATATCCGGGCGGATATTGTTGTCCTGAAACACGCCAGCGCAAGGGACGATCATGTCGTCCATAAAGCCATCTTTATAAGCCTGCGCCGCGTTCTTGTGGCTGTTGTAGGCGAGCAGGTCTTGCTCTGCGCGAGGGATTTCGAACTGCTTGGCCATCAACTCGCAGTGCTGGCCCATCGACAAGCCGGTGCGCGGCTCGTTCACGTTCGGCGCTTGCGGGGCCAATTCGCCAGGCTTGAAGTCACCGAACTGCTTGACCTTTTGGCCCAAACCCTTGGCGCGCGAGGCGCTGATGAGGCGCTTGGCGAACTTGCGGTTGAACACGATCGGCGCATCCGACACCGTGTCCGAACCGGAGGCGATCGCGCAGTCGATCTGGCCGGTGGCGATCTTCGCCCCGCTGCCCAGCGCGGCCTGCAGGCTGGTGCCGCAGGCCTGCATCATCGTGATGCCCGGCGTGGAGGGCGCAAGATCGGTGCCGATCACCGCCTCGCGCGCCAGGTTCCAATCCTTGGCATGGGTGACAACGGCCCCGCCGACCACCTCATCAATGTGCTTGCCCTTCAGGCCGTATTTCTCCGACAGCCCGTTCAGCGCGGTGGTCATCATGTCGAGGTTGGTCAGATCGGCATAAGCGGTATGGGAGCGGCAAAATGGCGTGCGCACGCCCCCGATCACAGCAACTTTTCGCATGGCATGGCTTTCTCAGCTTGGTGTTCAGGCGGCCTGCGCGGTGTTCTCGCTGGCTTGGTTGCTTGAGCGGCGATAATGCAGCGGCCCGCCGCGGAACGGCGCGAAGCCGGTGCCGAAAATCACCCCGGCATCGACCAGATCGGCATTCGCGACGATCCCGTCTTGGAGCGCACGCTCGCATTCGTCGATCAGCGGTTTCAGCATTTCCTCACCGAGCCGCTCAAGCTCCGCCTCGTCATATGCCGCTGCGGATTTCTTCGGCTTGCCCTTGTCCCAGGTATAAAAGCCCTGGCCGGTCTTCTTGCCGAGCTTGCCCGCGCTGACCAGCCGCGCGAGGTCATTGTCCCTGGACGCGCCAGAGCCGAGCGTTTCGTTGACGTTCATGCACACGTCGAGGCCAACGACATCGGCCAGTTCGATCGGCCCCATCGGCATCCCGAATTTTTCGGCCGCCGCGTCCAGCTTCTCCTTTGGCATGCCCTCTTGGTAACGCCCGATCGAGCCGAGCAGATACGGCGCAAGCACGCGGTTCACGAGGAAGCCCGGGCAGCTTTTCACGATCAGCGGCAGCTTGCCGATGTGATTGACGAAGGCCGCGCCCTTCTCGACTTCATCCTCGCGCGATTGTTCGCCTTTCACCACCTCGACAAGCGGCATCTTCTCGACCGGATTGAAGAAGTGCAGGCCGATCAGCCGTCCGGGGTCTTGCAGCGTTTGGGCAATATCCTCAATGCGCAGCGAAGACGTGTTGGTCGCCAGCACAGCGCCCGGCTTCATCTGCGCTTCCAGATCGGCGAACAGCTTCTGCTTGGCCTCAAGGTTCTCGACAATCGCCTCTATCACCACGTCGGCCCGCTTGATGTGTTCGCCTGCGACGTCCCTGATGAGCCGGCTCATGGCGACATCAACATCGCGGGACGAGCGCATCCGCTTCTTGAACAGCTGTTTGGCGCGGCCCAGCGCCTTGTTGACCTGCTCCTGCGTCTGGTCCTGCAGCGAGACTTCCATGCCCGAATAAACGCCCCACGCAGCGATGTCGCCGCCCATCGTGCCCGCGCCGACGACATGCAGGCGCAGCGGCTTGAAGCGGCTCTTTGGCGCTTGATCCTTGAGCATCTCCTGTAAGCGGAAAACACGCCGCAGGTTGCGCGAGGTCTCGCTGATCATCAGCGGCACGAAGGTCCGGCTCTCGGCTGAGGTCATGCGCTGCGCGTCGCCGCCGTAGCGCTCGAACAGGTCGATCAGCTTGTACGGCGCGGGGTAATGGTCGGGCCGCGCCTTCTTCTCGGTCTCTTTGCGCATGCGGTTCGCGAGATAGCCGCGAGCGGGCGATTTGGTGATCAGCCGCTTCCACCATGCACCGCCCTTGGATTTACGCTTCTGCAGGACGGCCTTGCGCGCTGTCCACGGCAGCTCGATGCGGCTCGGAACCAGTTGATCCACAACGCCCATGCCGCGCGCAGCGCCGGGCCGCAACATCTTGCCCGTGAGCATCGCCTGCATGCCCGCAATCGGTCCAGCCAGCTTCAGCATCCGCACCGTGCCGTTCAGCCCCGGAATGATGCCGAGCTTGACCTCGGGCAGGCCGATCCGCGTGCCCTCTTCGCGCGTGGCAATGCGGTAGTGACAGGCCATTGCGAACTCCAGCCCGCCACCGAGGCAGTAGCCGTTTATCGCCGCCACTGCGGGCACCTTCAGCCGCTCGACCCGGTTGAACAGGTCGATCACCGGGTTGATAACGTCTTCGACGTTTTTTTCTGTGCGCAGCGCATCGAACTCATTGATGTCCGCGCCGGCGATGAAATTGTTCGGCTTGGCTGAAATGAACACGATGCCTTTGATCTGGCCGCGCTGGGCCGCATCCTCGACGGAGCTGATGATCAGCGCCAGTTCCTCCACCGGCTCGCGCCCTAGTGTATTCATGCGCTGTCCGGCGATGTCGAACCAGGCCCAAGCGATATTGTCGACGTCGATCTCGAAGCGCCAATGCTTCAGATTCGGCAGTTCGTGGGACATGTCATTTCCAGTCGTTATGGCTTTATTCGGCCGCCTGCACGCCGCCGTCCTTGCGATCCTGTTTTGGCGCGGGCTCGGCCTCTGCTTCTGCGGGTGTGCCGACGTGATCCTCATGCACAGGCCAGGGAGAGCGCTCGGTGACCTCGGCCACTTCGGCGGGGGGCGCCCCAGCGTCGTCCTCGCGCCCGCGTCCTGTGATCGCCTCGGGCGCGAAGTGATCCACCGAAATCACTTGGAATACAAGTGCCTCCGTCTCGCGCAGCAGTTGGGCTTCGTCGCTGGTGATGATGCCCTTGGTTTGCGCTTCGCCGAGCCAGTCCCGGTCGAGCGAGCGCCGGATAACGCCAGCCTTGAGGGCTTTCTCGACCTTGCGCTCGGCCGGCTCGGCTGCGATCACCTTCTCCAGGGTTACCTCCAGAACGCCCATCGGGTCGTCCGCGTTCCGGCTGATGTAAATATCGCGCGTGAGGCGGTCGCGGACCTCGCCCGGCCCCAGCACGGCACGCACGGCAGCCTTCCCTATCGCATGGGAAGCGGGTTCTACCGGGAAGCCGAACGGGAACACAAGCCGGCGCAGCACCCATCCGACGCCGAACACCGGGAAGTTCCGCGTGACTTCTTGTAGTGCGGAATAGAAGCGGAAAAGCGCATTGCGCAGGCACAACTCGACAATGCGACGTTCCGCCAGCGGCTGACCGTCGTCCTCATAGCGCTTGAGCACGGTTGAGGCGAGGTAGAGCTCTGAGAGCGCATCGGCCATTTGGCCGGTGAGGCGCTGGCGCGTGCGCAAACCCCCGCCGAGTAGCGCGACGCACAGATCCGCCACCAGCGCGAAGTTCTGGCTGGCGCGGCTCAGCTGCTGATACCATTTCGCCGTCTCGGAAACGCGCGGCGCATCGGCGAACCGGCCAAAGGTCACGTTATGGAACAGCGCGCCAAAGACATTGCTGACGGCGAACGCGACATG
>CAYVFK010000172.1:0-4474 GCA_964450925.1 uncultured Hyphomicrobiaceae bacterium
CGCCCCAGATCTGCGTGGGGACCAGCGGCGCGCTCTGCGGCTGGTCGATCTTGCGGAACGACTCCTCGATCTCGCCGGCGGCATTCACCGAGCGCGACACCGCGAAGATGACGCCGGGGCGCACATCGGCGCACATGTCGCTGATGAAGGCGGTCTCCTCGCGCGCCGCGTCAAGCGCCGCGGCAAGGTTGGGCGCGCCGTATTCGCTGAGCAGGTGCCGCGCGAGCGCGCCCTCGGCCGCCTCTAGCTGCTCCGGCGTGATGGTGGCAGCGGTAACGAAGGTCGCGCGCCCGAGCGAACCGAGGCCGAGAAAGCCATTGGCGAAGGCCTGGCGTTCCTTCCCGATCAGCGCATCGGGAGGCACCTCCATGAAGGCGAATGCGCCGGAGACGGCCAATTCGCCGGGCTGCGCGGCTTGGGCGAACACGTTGTCGTCGGAGTTGTCGAAGCGGATCGTGCGCGCGAACTTCATTGCAGCGCGGTCTCCTGCGGCCAGCGCGCGACGGCATCGAGCAGGCGCAGCGAGACATGCTTGCCGTCGTCACGCTTGAGGACGAGATTGCCGTGCTCATCCAGCCCGACGAACGCCCCAGAGACCCCACCGCCGCCCGTGGCATCGGAGTAACTGCGCGGGCGCTTGTCCGCGCGCTGCTCCCAGGCTTTGTGGACAGGCGCGAAACCTTCGGTGTTCCAGGTGTCGAGCCAGGTCAGGAAATGCCGCGAGAAGGACGCGATCAGCTGCTCAGCCGTCAGCTCCGGGCAGCCCTCCTCGCTCATGGTGGTAACGCTCGGGTCGTGACCAGGCTCCAGGGATCCGGGGCGATGGCTCAACCGCACCTCAAGCCCCAGCGCCAGCCACGCCGGCACAGAATCGTCTCGGGCGACACGGTCCACCGCGACACTGACCTGCGCCACCGCTCCGTCATTCGCATAGATCAGCCCCGGCCAACCGAACGTGATAGCGACCTTGGGCGGTGCGAGCGCGGCAAGGCAATCGCCGGCGGCCACCACGCCGAGCGGAACCATCTCCAGCGCGCGGAGAAGCGGCAGGTCCGGCTCCAGCACAATGGCCAGGCCCGCATGCGCCTCCTCAAGGCTCCAGATGACATCGCCCGCCCCGAAGCGCCCAGCGGCCGCGCCCTCACATGCAACGCGCATTGGCGGCTCGGTAGCCGGAAATGGATAGCCGGTCAGAAGCGGCGGAAAGTCAATCTCGGTGTGGTCCATACTGCCTCGGTTGGCAGACTATTTCAGGTCGATTTCGGTTTCGATCGTGTGATTGAGGTCCGCGCCCTCTGCGCTCAGGGTCATCCTCAGCTTGAGCCTGTCGCCAGCCTTGCCCGAGCGGACCAGCTTTTCGATCTCACGCTGCGAGGTCACGCCGACCTCTTTCAGGAACTTGCGGATCGCCATGTTGAGCCTCTCTTCGTCCATGTTTGCACCTATTGCCTTGGCACGCTTTCTTGCGTGGCCTCTTTCAGAAAGGCGACGAGAGCTGCGCGTTTTTCATCGTCGCTGATGACCTGTAGCGGCATTTTCGAACCGGGCGTGACATGGTCCGGCCCCTTGTCGAACAGCTCGCCAATCGTTTCCTTCCGTCCAGACGAGCTCGGATTGCTTCAGGCCCTCGGAATATGGATAACCGGGCAGCGAGCCGGCCTTGCGCCCGAAAACACCATGAAGCGTTGGTCCAGCACGGTTGCCATCCGACGGCGTCAGGGTATGGCACACGCTGCATTTGCGCGCAAATTGCCGCTCCCCCGCCGACATCTCGCCGCTGACCTGGAAGCGCCGGGGATATCTGCTCGGCACCGGCTCGAACGGCGCGCGCGGATTGGTGCGCCAGTGAATGGCGAAATCGTCCAGCCCGCCGTAGTAAAGCGCGCTCGCCCCGACGAAGGCAAGCGCCCAAACCGGCCCCGTCGGATTGCTGTAGGTTTCGCCCACGGCCCAGTCCTCGATCTGCCACAACCGGATCATGCCGTCGGCTCCGCCCGTGGCCAGCATGTCGCCCCGCGGTGAAAGCGCCAGCGCCAGCGCGGTGCCATCATGCGGCGCGAGCACCTTGATCTCATTGCCGTGTGTGTCTATCACGCGGACATCGCCATTTTGCGCGCCAAAGACGATGTGCCCGCCGGGCAGCAGTTGAAAGGTGTTGATGCCCCAACCGTATTCGATCACCGGGCGCAGGGCGATTGTCTCTCGGCCATCCGCGCGCCAAAGCCGAATGCTGCCATCATAGCTGCCAGAATAAAGCTGCTCGCCATCCGCGGAAAAGGCAACAGCGTTCACCGGCCCGGTATGGCCCGCAAGCTGTGCAATGAGCGCGCCGTCTGCGAGGCGCCACAAGCGCACAGTCCGGTCCCAGCTTGCGCTTGCCGCGCGCGTGCCGTCTGGCGACACCGCGACATTCACGACCTTCGCCGCGTGGCCCTTGAAACGTCGCAGCATTTCGCCGGAGGCGATATCCCACAGCGCGAGTGTTCCGTCGTCGCTGCCGGTCAGCGCCCGGCCGGTGGAAACAAAAACCACATCATTGACCGGCCCATCATGACCGAGAAGCCGCTGCACAGGTTGCGGCGGCCGGGCTTCTAGGTCCCAGACCATCGCGGCATAGTCGAAGCTAGCCGTCAGGGCCTGCTTGCCATCTACTGTTGCCACAATACCGCGAACCGGACCGCCGTGCCCCATGAGATTAAGCCGTGTCGCTTCCCCGGGCGGCTTGGTATTGGGAGCAGTGGCCGCCGCCGACCCGGCCAAAGCCGCGACAGCAAGCGCGGCACTCAGCCAGCGCAACAGCGTGCACGCCGGGCGGTGCATCGCCCCGGACATTACTCGGCTGGCTGCTGCCGGACGCCGCTTGGCGCGGGCTGCTGCGGCGTCTCCGGCCGCTCGCTCTCAAGCTCTTCGACCCACAAGCTGTGGTGCTCTTTCGCCCAGTTATAGTCGACCTTGCCGGAACCCATTGCTTCAAAGCCGCCTTCCATGCCGATCGTGCCGATATAGATGTGCGCGATGATCACAGCGGTCAGGAACAGCGAGACGATCGTGTGCCAAAGCTGGCTGAGCTGCATCTCTTCCATCGCCGACAGATTGGTCGGCAGGTCGGTGCCCAGAACGCTGTTGATGGCCATGAAGGTTTTGGAGAACATCGCGAACTCGAAGGGCAGCAGCAACGCGACGCCGGAAAGCGTCACCGACACGCCGCCCAGCACAACCAGCCAGAAGATAATCTTCTGCCCGGCGTTGAACTTCTTGGCCGGCGGGTGCACGCCCTTGCCAATGAAACCACCGCCCATCGCCAGCCACTTCACATCCGTCCAGTCCGGGATATTATGGCGGATCCGTTGCACAGTGATCCACACCAGGCCGACGACGAAAAACGCTGCCGAGATATGATGCGCCCACTTGCCGCCGAGCGTCATCGCGGCGAAGGCTTCCTTGCCCATCAGCGGCATCAGCACATCGCGACCGTAGAGCATGTTAAGGCCGGTGAGCGCGAGGATGATAAAGGCAATCGCCAGCACCCAGTGTCCCGTGCGCTCGGAAAACCTAAAGCGCTCGATGACCCTGTCGCTTCGCCCGCCTTCGATGCGGATCGGCCCGGCGATCAGGTAGTACAGCAGGCAAAGGGCGGTGATCGCCGCCAGTCCCCACCAGCCATAGGTCGCCAATTCCGAGTTGCGGAACTGACGCCAGCTCTCTCCGGTGCTCTGGATCGCGAGACCGGCCTGCCCGCCAGGACCAGTGACGGCCGAGTAGCCTTCAGCGCCGTGTCGCAGCATACTCCAGAAATCAGAGGACGATGACGCGCCCTCACTCTGGCCAAACGCCTCACGCGCTTCGGGGCTTTTCTCGAACTGCTGCGGGTCGCGCGAGCTTTCGGGATCGCCCGGCTGGCTGGGGACCACATTTGTTGTTGCATCAGCCGGCGGGCGCACGCTCTGCGCGCTGGCCGGGTCGGTGCTCGCCGCGCCGATAAGCAGCGTCACGAGCACGAGAAGACACAGAAGCCGGACAGAGCCAACCCTGATCGGACCAAATCGTTGCATCGACACACCTTGTGCGGTTTCGAGAACATGTTCCAGCGGCGCAAGGCTGAACGCCAGGCAGGCCCACGCAGATGTTCGCAGGCATCGGGCCAGACGGTGGGGGCGGCCCCGCTTGAGACCGCCCCGGCTTTGCGTTCGCGAGCGTCGAGGCGCGCTCAGCCGGCGCCGCCGGGATAGGCGCGTCCCCAGCCCCAGGCGCCGGAGCCGAAGCCGCGGGCCACAACCCGCTTGCGGTAGATGTCGGCGACCTGGTCGCCGTCGCCCGCCAGCAGCGCCTTGGTTGAGCACATCTCCGCGCACAGCGGCAGCTTGCCTTCGGCGATGCGATTGCGCCCATACTTCTGGAACTCGGCGGCAGACTTATCGGCTTCCGGGCCGCCGGCGCAGAAGGTGCACTTGTCCATCTTGCCGCGCGAGCCGAA
>CAYVFK010000173.1:0-4466 GCA_964450925.1 uncultured Hyphomicrobiaceae bacterium
GGGCGCCGCAACATCGCCCGCCGCGGCGAGAGCGACCTCTGGCATGGCTACAGCGAACTTGCGGAGCGCAGGGCGAACCTCGCGATGCGCCGCATCAGCGAGGCGAGCGACATCTTCCCGGTCTTCCGCGATCTGTTCAAGAGCGAAGGACAAACGTCGTGACGCTTGAGAATATCGCTCCGGCGAAGCCGCTGTTTCGTGGCGCGGATTGGGATTTCACCACGCTCCAGCGCACCTTTGAGGCCATTGAGCGTGTGGCCATCGAGGAGCTTGGGCTTGACCCCTATCCGACCCGGCTGGAGGTCATTACCTCCGAGCAGATGCTGGATGCCTACGCCGCGACCGGCATGCCGGTGATGTATCCGCACTGGTCGTTCGGTAAGCGCTTTGCCCAGCAGGAGCTACTGTATCGCAAGGGCTATCAGAGCCTGGCGCTGGAAATCGTCATCAACGCCGATCCCAGCATCTGCTACATCATGGAAGAAAACACCATGGCCACCCAGGCGACCGTGATCGCCCACGCGGCCATGGGGCACAACCACTTCTTCAAGCACAACCAGGTGTTTCAGGCGTGGACCGCGCCGGACACGATCCTCGACGATCTGCGCTACGCCCGCAGCTTCGTGAAAGCCTGCGAGGACAAGCATGGGCGGCAGGCAGTCGAGCAGGTGCTTGACGCCGCGCATACGCTGTTCGCCCACGGCGTGGGTCGTGACAAGGCGCAGCGCCCCGATCCCCTGGAACAGCGTGAGCGCCTGCGCCGTCGCCGCCGAGAGGCTCTGGAGGCGATGGACGAGCTATGGCTGCGCACCGTGCCCCACACGTTGGGAGACGAAGAAACCGACGCCAAGGAGGCCTATCGCGATGCCGAGCGCCGTGCGCTGGGCCTGCCGGAAGACAATCTGCTGCTGTTCCTGGAGTCGCACGCCCCGCTACTGGAGGATTGGCAGCGCGAATTGCTGTGTATCGTGCGCCAGCTCGCCACCTATTTCGAGCCGCAGCGCCAGACCAAGATGATGAATGAGGGCTGCGCCACCTGGTGTCACTTCGAGATCATGAGCCGGTTACGCGACAGCGGCGAGATCACCGAGGGCGCAATGCTGGAGTTCTTGCATCTTCACGCTCATGTCGTCGCCCAGCCCGGTTTCGACCAGCGCGGCTATCCAGGCATCAACCCCTATGCGCTGGGCTTTGCGATGATGCGCGATATTGCCCGGATCTGTACCGAGCCGACCCGCGAAGATGAAGAGTGGTTCCCCGACATCGCGGGCAATGGAGATCCGATTCGGACGCTGCGCTGGGCCTGGTCGGAGTTCCGCGACGAGAGCTTCGTGCGCCAATTCCTCTCGCCGAAGCTGATCCGCGACTGGCGTATGTTCCGCTTGCGCGACGACGCGGAGGATCCAGAATACTTGGTCGAAGTGATCCACGACGAGGCGGGCTACCGCAAGATCCGAAGCGGTCTGGCCGATCTGTACGACCCATCCTCACTACAGCCGCGCCTTGAGGTCGTCGATGCGGACATGCGCGGCGACCGCAAGCTCCATCTGCGCCACTGGGTACATAACGGCCAGCAGCTCGATGCGCTGGAGACGCGGCGCGTGCTGCGCCACATCGCGCGGCTTTGGGGCTACGAGGTGCGGCTCACCGAGGTCGAGGAAGACGGCGAGGAGCTGGGCAGTTACGAAACGGCGGAGCTATAGGCCGCCTCACGCCGCCAACCCGAACACCGCTGTCAACCTGTCGATCTGTGAGTTAGCCAGCCTGGCCCTTGGTCCTGCGCCACGAATAAAGCGTTTCGGCGCTTTCCGGCGTCTCGAAAACCAGCACCTCGAACACATGGCCTTTTGCACCGACAAACAGATGCTTGACGGCCTTGTCGCCGTGGTCATCCTCAAGCGCGCCCTTGTAGATCATTACAGTGCGCTCATACCACTCGCAACGCGGCTGCTCCGAACTGCCATTGTAGCGCGAGAGCGCCGCTGCGCGTGACATGCTCGGATTATTGGAGGCCAGTTTCTGGAATTGCTCAACATCGACCGGTTCGCGGCAAAGATATCCTTCAACGTCGACCCTGACATTTTGAGCGCTGACGCTGGTCGTTGTCAGGCCTGCTACAAGCGCTAAAGCCGTCAACGGGAGCCACCTGAAGGTTGGAACATTTCGCACGAGGCTTCCTTTCCGCGGATGTTTCGCCGGGTGTTGCGCCACTCCCTCTTGCGACCCCGACACAACGTCACCGTCATGTCGAGAGCCTCACCAGGATAACACAAACTTTCCGTTGTGGCTGCCAACGCCGGGCGCGGGGCGCTCTGGGACAGCGCCGGCTTGGGGGGCGGGTTGGGGCAGTGCGAGGCTGGGGCGGTGCTGTCTCAGTCTTTGTCTTGCGCGCATCTCCCGCCGTCGCATTGGCCTCAAACGTCTCAGCCCGGTACGGCCCACTATTAAAAAGGGATGGCTGGCGATCAAGGCGTGGTCATCGTCTTCTCATCCGCTCATGTCGGGCAGTTGAGAGTGCAACGGGCTGGCCAAGCGTGCCATCCGCACGATCAACTCACGGCTGATATCGGTGCAGCGCTTTTTACATTCATCGAAAAAATTAGGCGAATGCTCGACGCGTTGCCGGCCGAGCACAGCGTGCCTTTCTCTTCCAGAGTCGGCGATAAAGTACACGCAATCAAGTCAGCGCAGGAACAAAAGCTCTTGAAATCAAGGCCAACGCGTGAGTTAACAGCGCGGCGGGATAAGCCCGAGGCGCGGTGCCATGACCATGGCCCGACAGCCCCCGGGACGTGCGGGACAACAAAAAATTCAACCCCCTGGTACAGGGCGATTTTCTGCGGCAGGAAACCACGCCGGGCTTCGCGATGTATTTGCGATCGCTACCGGCATGGTTGAGAAGTATTGCGGAAATGCCCGGCCCCGCACTCCATTACCTGAGGTCTGACGATGTGCCGCGACCAATTTTGGATCTTGCTGTTTGCTGGGTATTTCACTGGCCATGCGGCCCTGCGGCTGGCCACCGGCGGCGCGCTTGGGCTGGACGAGTCTGAGATTTTTCTAGACGCCCGACGTCTTGACTGGGGCTATGGCCCGCAACTGCCGCTTTATGCGTGGCTGCAATGGGCGGTATTCCAGATCACCGGGCCCACGCTGCTGGGCCTGACGGGGCTAAAAAATGTACTGCTTTTTGCCACCGTCGCCACGCTCTATGCCACCCTGCGCACCCGTCATTCGCCGTACGCGGCGGGCTTGGCAGTCCTGTCGCTTCTGCTGCTGCCTTCTGTCAGTTGGGAGGCCCAGCGCGCTTTGACCCATTCCGTTCTGGTCAATTTCGCCTCAGTCCTAACATTGCTGGCGGTCTGGCAGATGCTGCGCGAGCCACGCGCTGGTCGCTTTGTCCTGCTTGGGTTAGCGATGGCCGTTGGGGGCCTGTCGAAATACAACTACGCCCTGGTGCCCGCGGCGATGATTCTTGCTGCGCTGACCATGCCGGATACCCGTCGTGCGATACTGTCACCTTGGTTGGCGGTGTCTTTCGCATTTGCTGCCGTGCTGCTGGCTCGACCGATGTTGTGGATCGCAGAGAATCCCGATCTCGCCCTTGCCAGCGTCCGTAAGCTGGAAATGACGGCCGAGGGCAGCACGGTCATGATCGCGGCCACGGGCATGGGCGCGCTGGCACTGGCAGCTCTTGGGTTCGTCGCGCCGCTGGTAGTTGTCGGTGTTGGCCTTTGGGCTTTTCACCGGCTGCGAGATCGTGCGCCCGCCCCTGATGACCTGAGCCGTTTTATAGCGCATACGATCTTGTGGGCTTTAGCCCTCATCATCCTGATCACGCTGGCCAGCGGCAGCACGAATATCAAGGATCGCTGGTTGCAACCGATCCTGATATTCTCCGCCCCACTGGCGATCCTGTGGCTATTGCCGCGTATTGAGCAAGCGGGTGCGCAGCGCCTTTTGCAGGTCAGCGCTGGGCTGGCTGTGCTAATTGCTGTCGTGATGGTGTATCACAACACGGCCGGGCGCGCTTATCGCGCTGCGCCCTTTGCCGCCCTGACCCCGCAGATCACCGCCCATATTCCGGAAGGGGGCGCAATTGTCGCGCCCGTGTGGGTCGCAGGAAATTTGGCTTATCAGGAACCAGAGGCACCGATTTTCAGCGCCCGCGAACCTGAGCCCGATCGCCCAATCCTGCGCGTATGGAAATCGGGCAAAACCGCGCCAGACGACGTAATTCGCGGCACCGCGAACGCTGTGGCCGCGCCCTATCGCCTGTCACAATCAGAACAGTTCAGCCTCAGCTTCGCGCCTGCCTCTCCGTAGGTCGAGAACAACGTCACAGCGCTGGTAAACATGCTATGGCGCTGCCAATTCTACGAGGGCGGCCAGCGAAAGGATGATCATTTAGATGGTGCGCGCACCTGGGATCGAACCAGGGACCCCTACGATGTCAACGTAGTGCT
>CAYVFK010000174.1:0-4462 GCA_964450925.1 uncultured Hyphomicrobiaceae bacterium
GGACTGAGATGGTGAGCCCAGCAGGGTTCGAACCTGCGACCTACTGATTAAAAGTCAGTTGCTCTACCAGCTGAGCTATGGGCCCCACTCGCGCGCTTCGATCGGTTTTTGACACGCTTTCCCAGAGCTGTCAAACCGCGCTCTGACGCAGCTGTAGCACGTTTTTTGCGCCAAGTGCGCATGGCGCGCCACAGCTTCAACCATGTCGTTTGAGACTGCGGTTGTAGCCGCCAACCTCGCGCCGCGGCGTGCTCGTCTGGGCGTCGTCGAAGTCAGGCGGCAATGGTATGTTTGGCCGCGCGCTACCAGACGACGGGGGCTTGCTGGGCGGTTCCGACCCTTGGCCGGCCGCGCCGCTGCCCCACTGAGCCGCGCCGAACCATACCTCAATTAACTGATGCTCGTCGTCCGTCAGCTCAAGCCCCGCCTTGCGACAGCGTGACAGAATGACCTCGCGATAAGCCCGCGCGATCGCGCCTGGTGTCCGGGAATGCTCCAACCATGGATCCACATCGTCAACCGCGCTGACAACGAAGCTGACATCCTGCTGCGCGAAGCGCACGCCGTTTTCCTCTGCCCGCGCCTGTAAGGCATCAACGGTTCGCCCGGGTTGATACCCATGTTCGCTGACCTCCGCAGCGATGAGATGGAACAGCAGTTGATATTCACTTGGCGGCAATGGCGGCGCCTTGGACGCTTCATAAATGCGCGTAATGGAGTTCTGGAGGTCCGAAAGGCGGTTGCCCCCTGCGCCCGTCGCTGCCGGCGCACTGGCGCGTTGCAGGCCGCTCTGGCGCTGTTCCTCTTCCGCGCTGCCCTCAATTTCATGACGCGCAGGGTCGTAGACCGAATGCGGGGGAGCTTCACTCAGGCGCAGATCATCAGGCAAATTCCGAGACAGGAAGTTCAGGAAGCCGCCGCAGCCGGCCCAGTTGGTTCCGACGGTCTTGGCGTGCCCAAGTTCCTTCATGGCGCGATTGGCCAGATATGCAATCGGGACGGGCTTCTCGGCCTCGCGAACCGCCTGAATCACAAGGTTGAGGATTTCGTTCGCGATCTGCCGGAAATCATCCATCAGCGCGCGGATCGCCGGCTCCTCGGCCTGCCCGCCGGAGCGCGCCGATTGCCCCGCGGGCTCGGCCATCGCGGAGGCCGCGCCGGAGGTGTCGTGCCCCAGCGCCTGATGAACCGCCTGGCCCACGGCGCGCGCCGCGGCTTCAGCATGACCGGCATCCCGAGCGAGCGCGCCACGATCTTCCCAATCCGGCGCCGGCAGGGCGTCGGACAGCAGGAACTCGGTAAAGTCAGTTTCCTCGACGCGGCCGTCACACAACGCAGCATAGGGTTGGGCGGTATGGTCGTTGGAGTAGATCACCACCTGGCGGTCATATTCGCGCAGGCGATGCAGCACTGGGGTGAAATCTGCGTCGCCCGATAACAGGATGAATTCATCGAAGCGCGTGCGATGCTCGATCATGTCTCGCACGTCGATCGCCATGCGGATATCGGAGCCGTTCTTGAGTTGCGCGGTCAGCGGCGGGCAGTCAATCACCTCGAAGCCGGCGCGGATGAAATGGTGGCGCACGAAGATGAACGAGTTTGGGTCGTTGGGCCCTTCCCGGCCTGAGCGGCGCGGTACGGGGTTGCCGTAAACACGGTTGACCACAAGCCGGCGGCGTGGGGCGGGCGTGCCAGTCTCGCGGCGCACAAACCTGTCGGAGACGAGCGCCTGCAGCCAGTTCGCGGGAGCCTGAGCGAAGCGCGCAGCTGCTTCCTCGCTCCGGCGTTTCAGCGAGAGGTAGACATTGTCGTAATCAACAAATAGCGCGGAGAGGAAAGCCCCCCTTTGCTCCGCTTGCATTATCCTGCCCCACTGTTGCGCCAGCCCGTCGCAGGCGCGCCGCATCGGTCAAATTCTAGCCGGAGACGCTGGTAGCCGCGAGCAACTTGCGTCGCTCGGTTAGCCGCCCCACCGTCGGTCGGGCAACTCCGGTCTCAACCTATTGTCAAGGTGGCTTCAACCCCGATTGCGAAAAGTGTGCCGCATCTTTCGCAACTGCTGGATATAAAACCGCGCCCCTCGGGACAATGTCCCATGACCGTTATTAAAGGCCAATCGCTCCGCCGGGGCAAGGGTTCACCGGTCAGCATGGTGGTCGCGGAAGCTTCATCCACATGATACCCGCAGTCAGTGCCGGTTCCTGCGTTGGCGTAATTCGGCCCAGACAGCCTCGTCGGAAGCGCCTTCCATCCCCAGCGCCTGGCGGATTTCGGCTGAGTGCGGACGCAGGAACGGGTTGACTTCCAGTTCGCTACCCAAAGTTGTGGGCAAAGTGGGCTTGCCTTCACTGCGCAGGCGCCGCACCTGCGCAGCGCGCTCTTGAAGCGCGTCATTTCCTGATTCGACCGTCAGCGCGAACTCAGCATTCTTGAGTGTGTATTCGTGTCCGCAATAGATCTGCGTGTCGCGTGGAAGGCGCATCAGCTTTTGCAGTGAGGCCCACATCTGCTCGGGCGTGCCCTCGAACACGCGGCCGCAGCCGAGCGAAAACAGCGTATCACCGGCGAACAACAGCCCCGGTTCGGGGAAGAAATACACGATGTGATCGAGCGTGTGCCCCGGCGTTTCCAGCACCTGCGCTTCGTATCCTCCCAAGGCGTAGGTCTCGCCCTCGCTCAGCCCGACATCCACGCCGCTGATACGTCCCTTGGCGGGACCGGTCACGGTGCATCCTGTTTCGTTCTTCAGCGTTTCCACGCCAGCGACATGATCTGCGTGGTGATGCGTCACCAGAATATGCGTGAGCGACCAGCCCTTCGCGGCGAGCGACCTGCGCACAGCGTCAGCCTCCGGCGCGTCGATCGCGGCGGTGAAGCCGGATTCCGGATCGTGGATCAACACGCCGAAATTGTCTGAGCGGCACATGAACTGGTAAACTTCGAGCATTGCGGTGGTTCCTCTTGCAACGATCCGGTTGACAGAAATCTAACATTTACGGGACCGCTCGCAATGGGCAGCAGGCGCGAGACGCTGGGCGGGCAGGCCCGGCGCGGTGTTTGCCATGCGGTGGGTGAAGTTATGTTACGTCCGGGGTTGCAGGACCTTCTCGATTTCTACGCCAGCCCACTGGGCCATGTGGCGCGGCACCTGATCGCGCTGCGCATTCGCTCCCAGTGGCGCGACGTGCATGGCCTGTGCGTGGCCGGGGTCGGGTACGCGACGCCGTATCTGCGCGCGCTCAAGGCCGATGCCGAGCGGGTCGTCGCGCTGATGCCGCGGCCTCAAGGTGTCATCTACTGGCCAGGCGACGGGCGCAACATCGCCGCGATGTTTGAAGAGCCCGATCTGCCGCTCCCAGATAACTCGGTAGATTGCCTGCTCGCCGCGCACTGCCTTGAGTTCAGTGATGACAGCCATGCGCTGTTGCGCGAGTTCTGGCGGGTCTTGCGCCCGGAAGGACGGCTCATGCTGATGGTCCCGAACCGGAAAGGCCTGTGGGCGCGCGCGGACCATACGCCGCTCGGCGCCGGGCATCCCTACAGCGAGGGGCAGATCACGCGCAAACTGGAAAGCGCAATGTTCTCGCGGCAGGCCAGCTTGCCCTCGCTATTCATGCCGCCCGTGAGCTGGCCCATCATGCTGCATGCCGCGCCCGCGTGGGAGCGCGCGGGCAGGCGGATATGGCCAGCCCTGTCGGGTGTACTGGTCATCGAGGCGCGAAAGGAGTTGCACGGTCTGATCGGCCCTGCGGAGGTGCGCCTGCGCCGAGCGGTGGCGCGCCCGGCAATCGCGCGGCCGGCCCTGACGCGGACCGCAGAAGAGCGACGTTCGCTCGCACGTCAACACCGGCTATTTGCGCGTCAGCAAGAACACCGCCTGCTCGCCGAACAGGTTCTGCCAGCTCAGCGGCAGACCGATGCGTAGTGGCCGGCCATAGGAGTTGAGTGCGACCGGCTTCACGATCTTCGCGTCCACTTCCTCGCACAGGCTGATGAAATCCTTGATCGTACAAAAGTGAATGTTGGGCGTGTCGTACCACGCTTCGGAAAGGTTTTCTGTCACGGGCATCCGGCCGTTGAACAGGATCTTCAAGCGGATGCGCCAGTGCCCGAAATTCGGGAACGAGACAATGGCATAGCGGCCGATGCGCAGAAGCTGCTCGACCACATATTTCGGTCGGCGCGTGGCCTGCAGCGTCTGACTCAGGATCGCGTAGTCGAACGCCTGATCCGGGTAATTCTCCAGGTCGCGGTCGGCGTCGCCTTGAACCACTGACAGCCCCTTGGCCACGCAAAAGTTCACGCCCGACTGGCTGAGTTCCACGCCGCGTCCGTCAACATCGCGGAAATTCTCCAGCAGCTTGAGCAGCTCGCCGGTGTCGCAGCCGATATCAAGCACGCGCGCGCCCGGCTTCACCATCTCAGCGATGAGCAGGTGATCGACGCGGCTGCCTGTGCCTGG
>CAYVFK010000175.1:0-4461 GCA_964450925.1 uncultured Hyphomicrobiaceae bacterium
GACAGCGCGATAATCGGCACGTCAAGCTCCTTCGCGAGTGCCTTGAGGCCGGTGGTGATCTCGGTGATCTCCTGCACGCGGCTGTCGGACGCGCGCTTCGACGAGCCTGACAGAAGCTGCACATAGTCGACCACGAGCATATCCAGACCTTTTTGCCGCTTGAGCTTGCGCGCGCGCGCTGCAAGCTGCGCAACCGAAATGCCGCCGGTGTGGTCGATATAAAGGGGAATGCTTTGCATCGCTTGCGTGACCTCGACAAGGCGGCGAAATTCCGCTTCGTCAATCATGCCGCGGCGGATGCGCTCGGACGGGATCTCGGCTTGCTCGGCAATGATGCGCGTGGCGAGCTGTTCTGCGGACATCTCCAGCGAAAAGAAGCCGACGATGCCGCCATCGACGGTTTTTTCATTACCTTCGGCGTCGATCTCGCTGCGGTAAGCCTTGGCGACGTTGAAAGCGATGTTGGTCGCAAGCGCTGTCTTGCCCATCGATGGGCGGCCAGCGAGGATGATGAGGTCGGATTTCTGCAAGCCGCCCATCGTGCGGTCGAGGTCGTGCAGACCTGTGGAAAGGCCCGACAGATGCCCATCGCGCTCATAGGCGTGCGAAGCCATTTCGATTGCGTCGGTCAGCGCGGTCGAGAACGCCATGAACCCCGACCCGTATTTGCCTTTTTCGGCCAGCTCGAACAAGCGCTGCTCAGCATCCTCGATCTGCGCCTCGGGCGGCATGTCGACAGGCGAATCATAGGCCGTATTGACCATGTCCTCGCCGACCAGGATTAAGTTGCGGCGCACCGCAAGGTCGTAAATCGTCCGGCCGTAGTCATGCGCATTCAGCACGCTGACCGCGTTCGCGGCGAGCCGCCCGAGATATTGCGGGACGGTTAGCCCGCCGATCGGCTCTTCGGCATCGAAAAACGTCTTGAGCGTGATCGGGGTCGCCTGCTTGCCCGCCTGTATCAGCTTGGCGGCGGTTTCGAAAATCCGGGCATGGAGCGGGTCGTAGAAGTGTTCCGCCGTGAGGAAGCCGGAGACGCGGTCAAAGGCGTTGTTGTTGATCAGGATTGCTCCAAGCAGCGCCTGCTCTGCCTCAATATTATGCGGGACTTGCCGGAAGGGCAGGGTGTTGTCCTGCGTCAGCGCCGTCGTGTTCGCGAAATTTGTGCTCATGGGCCAAGGTCATATCGCGATTCCACTCTGGGGTGGGGCGTTTGTCGCCGCTGTCTCCCCGCTATACGCGATATGCACAGAGCTAGCGCGCTTCGTGCGGCAGGAAATTGACCGTGGCGAATCGCCAAACCTATCGAGCGGGTCGTCGGCTGGCGGACCAATCGCGCGCCCGCCAAACGCCTCAGGTGCCCGCCAAGCGCGGGCGATGGCCTTCACCGGTCTCGATGGCCGCCAGGCGCCGCTCGTCCTCGACCATGTAATCGCGAGTCTTGGGCAGGGCATCGATCTGCTTAATGAGCTGAATCTGGAAGACCATCAGCCCCTGATAGCGGAATGCCAGTTCGCAACCCGCCAGATAGAACTCCCACATCCGGCAAAATCGCTCGCCCATGAGCCGCTTGGCCTCACTCCGGCGCGCCATGAACGACTCGCGCCAGACACGCAGGGTCTGCGCATAATGCAGTCGCAGGACTTCGACATCAGCGACGATCAGCCCGGTTCGCTCAATGGCCGGGATGACTTCGCTCAGGGCCGGGATGTAGCCACCGGGAAAAATATATCTCTCGATGAATGGATTGGTGGTGCCCGGCGGATCAGATCGGCCGATGGCGTGCACCAGCGCAACGCCGTCATCCTTCAAAAGTTTGTCGATCCGGTCGAAAAACGCGCCATAGTGGTTAACACCGACATGCTCGAACATGCCGACCGAGACAATGCGGTCAAATTTCCGATCAACCTTGCGGTAGTCGCGAAGCTCGAATCGCACCTGTTTGTCGAGCCCCGTCTTGCGCGCACGATCGCGCGCGCGGCGGAGTTGCTCGTTGCTCAAGGTAATGCCGGTGACGCGCGCATTCGCCAGCTTGGCGAGTGACAGTCCCAGGCCGCCCCAACCGCAGCCGATGTCAAGCACCTCCTGACCCGGGCAGACCCGAAGCTTGGCCGCTATGTGGCGCTTTTTGGCCCGCTGCGCCTCGGCGAGATCGATCTCGTCATGCGGAAAATAGGCGCAGGAATATTGCCAGTCGGGATCCAGGAACAGATCATAGATTTTTGGGGGGATATCGTAGTGATGCGAAGCGTTCCGCGCGGCGCGTGCGGCCGGATTGTATTGGCGTATCCAACGCGTGGCGAAGCGGAGTCGGTCGACAAACTGTGCGCTGCGTGGTGGCGCGTGGCGGGCCGCATTCGCCATCAGGGTTTCAAGGAATTCGTAAAGACTGCCGCGTTCCAGGCTGAGGCGTCCATCCATGAAAGCTTCCGCGATCGCCAGTCCCGGATCAAGAAAGATGCGCCATTCAACCGACTTGTCATGTAGCCTGACCACGACCTCTGGAGGGGTATTATTGCCAAACGTGTGAGTGCGACCACCAGCGTCGATGAAAGTCAGGTGTCCAGAGGTTACGACCCGGTCCAGTAGTAACCGAAGCGGTGACATTTTGGGTCCGCGATGCTGCCTGGTGTTTCCCCAATCCAAAATTCAGCGCGCCGCGCTGTATTGTCGTTAACAACGGTAACAAACTTTTTGTTCCATTGCCACCTGAGGAAGGGTGGCCCACCCGCCGCGGACCGGTTTCAACCATTCCTACGCTGACTTGCCATCATCTCCAGTTCCCTCGCCCGGTTCGCTCTCGGTCTCGACTTCCACGCCCGGCTCGAACAATTCTTCCTCTAGTTGTTCGCGCGAGACGTGTTCGTATTCGGTTTCCTCGCGAATCGCGGTGACGTCCTGCCCTTTTGCTTGCAACTCTGCCTCGTCTTGCGAGCGTGCGACGTTGAGCGTGATGTGAACTTCAACCTCGGCATGGAGCTGGATGCGCACCTGGTGAAGGCCCAGCGTCTTGATCGGCCGGTCGAGCAGCACCTGGCTGCGATTGATCGTGGTGCCAGAGTCCGAGACGAGGTCGGAGATATCGCGGGTGCTCACCGAGCCGTAGAGCTGGCCGGTGTCGCTGGACTGGCGGATAGCGACGAGGCTCTGACCGTCGAGCTTTTCGGCCACCGCCTCGGCTTCCTTGCGCCGCTCCAGATTCTGCGCCTCGATCTGAACGCGCTCTCGCTCGAAGCGGGCGATGTTTTCCTTTGTCGCGCGCAAGGCCTTGCCCTGGGGCAGCAAATAGTTGCGGGCGTGGCCGTCACGCACCGTGACCACGTCGCCCATCTGGCCGAGCTTGCCCACCCGTTCCAACAGAATAACCTGCATGCTCTCGTTCTCCGTTCATTATGCGTATAATGTTTCTGAGCGACGCGCGCGGCCGCAAGCAACCGGCTAATCCGGGCGCGGCGCGCTGGGCGGTCCAGAGCCGCCTTGGTTCCGCAGAACCCGCTCGCGAAGCCGCAACAGCGGCTCGGCCAAGCCGAGAATCGCCACCAATAGCGCAAGCCAGCCAACCAGCACGATCCCAACATACAGCAGGATGAGTATTACCGGCTGAAAGGTGCTGCCCCGGGTGATTACATGGAGGACCGCGAGGCCCATGATCAGATACGCCAGCAGAATACCGCCCGTGAAGGCGGAAGCCATCGCCTCTGTAAGCCCCGCAAACAGCGCCGTGCCTGCCAGCGCCAGCAGGAAAGCCAGGGAAAGAAAGCGCGGATACTCGATAGTCGAGACCTTCGGCCAAGGCCGGATCAGCTGACCAGATACCGAGGCGATCTTCCCGCCCAGCCATATATTCAGCAGCATGATCAGAAGCCAAACCGCCGCCACCGCGCCGGGAAGCACGCCGCCCAGAAAGCTCACGCTTTGCGTGATCTGCTCCTCGGTGAGTTCCTGCTCGCCCTGTTGCAACGCGGGCAGCAGCGTCTCGTCGAAAAGTTGGCGCACGCCGGTCTGGTAATCGCCAACGCCAGCTGCAAGCACCACCGCCGAGCCGCCGCCGACCGCCCCGGCCATCAGCGCGGCCCAAGCAATAAGCCGCCCTGGAGGATACCACGCTACGCCCTGCGGCTGCTGGGGATCGGGCCGGCTGAGCAGCGCCAGATAAACCAGAATCGCTGCCGGAGCCGCCAGCATCAGGCCATAGACCAGCGCGACATTGGTGCTGAAGAGCGCGGCTGCGGCGAGCGTTCCCACGCCTAAACCAACGATGCTGGCGCGCACGCCCCAACCTAGGCCCGCGATCATCAGCGGCATCGGCGTGATGTAAACGAGGAAAACGGCCGCCACGGCGCTCGACGCGGCCGAGACGAACAGTAGCGCAGAGACCAGGCCGGCCAGCGCGCCGATCACGGCAGGGTTATTCATCACAAGCTGAGATCGGAAGAGCGTCGTGTAGGGAAAGAGGGTAGA
>CAYVFK010000176.1:0-4452 GCA_964450925.1 uncultured Hyphomicrobiaceae bacterium
GCGCATCTGGACCGGCGCGACTGTCGAGAAGGACGACCTGGCGACGCTGACGCCCTGGCTCGATTGGGCGTTCGCGACCGTAAAACAGCGCCGCATTGAGGCCGCCTGAACCGTTGCGCTACGCATGCCCGCGCCCTACCTCCCCCCATTAAAGGAGGCGGAATGACCGAAGCCGAGTTCATTGAGATCGCGCAAACCACCTGGGACAGCCTGCCGGACGAATTCCGCGCGGCAACCGGCAATCTCGTCACGCAGGTGCGCGATTTCGCTGACAGCGAGACGCTGAACGCCCTTGGCATCGACCATCCCATGGGCCTGCTTGGCCTTTATCACGGCATCGGCCTGCCCTTCAAAAGCGTGCATGAATTCGGCTATGGCCCGGACATGATCTTTCTTTACCGCAAGCCGATCCTGAATTACGCCAGCCAGACTGGCGATTCGGTGGACGCGGTTATCCGCCACGTCTACATTCACGAGATTGGCCATCATTTCGGCTTTTCCGACGCCGATATGGAACTGATTGAACGCGAAAGCGACTGAGGGATCATGCGCATACTTATGGCGACCCTGCTGATCGGCGGGATCACGGCGGCGGGCCTGACCGCGACGATGGCGCTGCGCCATCTCTACGCCGACCCCACGCCCGAGCAGTATCTGGCTTTCATCGGCGGCAAGGGCGAAATCGTGCCAGCGGGCGGGTTAGAGATCGACGGCGCGCGGTTTTCATGCGGTCACCGGCCAACTGTCATCGCCGAGACGCTGGACGACTACGCGGCGGCCTATTACGGCTTCCTGATCCTCAACGAAGAGCGTTTCACCAAGCTGCCGATGACTTTGAAGCGCTATGTCTATGCGCATGAATGCGCGCATCAGTATGTCGGACGCGGCGAGCTGGCGGCGGACTGCTACGCGGTGCGTCAGGGCCGTCGCGACGGCTGGCTGGACGAGCAGGGCGTGGAGACCATCTGCCGGTTCATCGGCCAGGCCAAGGCCAGCCCGACACACCCAGCAGGCCCGAAGCGCTGCGCCTATATCCGCTCGTGCTTCTCAGACTCCCCGCTGGCCAACACGGCCCTGTAGCCAGCAGCTTCGATAGCCTCACCCCCTTGGCCGAGCGCACAATCTGCGCTAGGTGTGATCTTAGAGAAGACAACCGGGAAAAACCGATGGAAAAGTTCACCACGTTGACCGGCGTACCGGCTCCGCTGCCGATGATCAATGTTGATACCGACATGATCATCCCCAAGCAGTTCCTGAAAACCATCAAGCGGACCGGGCTGGGCAAACACCTGTTCCACGAGATGCGCTTTGACGAGAACGGCAACGAGAACCCGGATTTTGTGCTGAACAAGCCAGCTTACCGAAACGCGAAAATCCTGATCGCCGGAGATAATTTTGGCTGCGGCTCGAGCCGCGAGCACGCGCCGTGGGCGCTGCTGGACTTCGGTATCCGCTGCGTGGCCGCGCCGACCTTCGCCGACATCTTCTACAACAACTGCTTCAAGAACGGCATCTTGCCGATCCGGTTGGCGCAGGAGGACATCGACAAGCTCATGGACGACGCGCAGCGCGGCGCGAATGCAACGCTCACAGTGGATCTCGAGAGCCAGACCATTACCGGCCCAGACGGAGGGCGAATTGCATTCGAGATCGACCCGTTCCGCAAGAAGTGCCTGCTCGAAGGGCTGGACGACATCGGCCTGACAATGGAGCGCGCCGGCAGCATTGCGGCCTACGAAGAACGCGCGCAAACCGCCCGCCCGTGGCTGTAAGGGAAACGTCCCGCTCATGGCGCGATTAGGCAAGCGTCCGGCGCGGCGCTCCAACTGGATGGCGCTCGGCGCGCGCGAGTTCGAAGCGGGTCGGCTGCTCCGCGCCCGGCAATTCTTTGAAAAAGCACACCGCACCGACCCGCGCAGCGCCGCGCCGCTCGTCAGGCTTGCCCGCACGCAGGAGCGCATCGGCGAAATTGACGCGGCGATCGCCAACCTCACCCAGGCCGTAAGGCTGCAACCCGATGATGAAACCGCGACGCGCAGCCTGTCGCGGATTGTGCGGATATTCGGGCTGGACGACTACAGCGACCTCGACCCCGTGGGGCTGAAGGCGGCGCTGGCCGCGCCAAACGTCGACCGCCAGCGGCTGTCGGAAATCGCAATCGCCTATCTGCGCGACGCACATGGGTTGATGGCGCAGACCGAACCCGGTGCGATGGTTCTGAAGCGTACCGCGGACGTGCTGGGCGAACCCTTGTTGCACCGCGCGCTCTCCAGCGGCGTCAACAAGTCGATCGATGTCGAGTGGCTACTGACGGGGCTTCGTCGCGCGCTGCTGCTGGATGTGCCGGCTGAACGGTTCATGGACCGCGAGCTGTTCGCCTTCGCCATCGCGCTGGCACAGCAATGCCAGCTTAACGATCACGTCTTCGCGACGACGCCGGAGGAGGAGGCCGCGCTTAGTGAACGCCCGATCGACTGGCAAGCGGTCAAGGATGGCGACGCGGATGCCGGTCGCGTACTGCTGCTCAATCTGCTGTATGCGCCGATACGCGAAGTCGCCGCGCCGCATCTGGGCGTCGATGACTGCCTGAAGCTCAGGCCCAAGGCGCTGGGGGAGATGCTCAAGCCGTTGATGCAGGCCGAGGCGACCCGTGCGCAGCTTGCCGAGGCAATCTCGACGCTCGGGGTGATCGACGACCCGGTCTCGCAGAAGGTCGCCGCGCAATATGAGACCAGCCCGTATCCGCGCTGGACCAGCCTGCACAGCCCGGCGCGCGGCCGGGCGAAGCGCACGCTCTCGCGGTACTTCCCGGATGCGCGGTTGGGCTTCATGGACGGACCCGTCGAGGTGCTGATCGCCGGGGCGGGTACGGGCGAGCACGCGATTTCCTCCGCGATCAGCTACGGCGCTGCGGCTAACGTGACCGCGATTGACTTGAGCCGGGCCAGTCTGGGTTACGGGAAATGGATGGCGCAACGGCTTGGCGTCGGGAATGTGACATTCGCGCAAGCTGACATCCTCGCGCTGCCGGGCGACGCAGGCCCGTATCACATCATCGAAACCATCGGCGTGCTCCACCATATGGCAGACCCGCTGACGGGCTGGCGCGCATTGCTCGACCGGCTAGCGCCCGGCGGCTTGATGCTGGTTGGCCTTTACAGCAAGGTATCGCGCGCCAATCTCGGGCCGCTACGAGAGCACCCGAGCTATCCGGGTCCGGGCTGCACAGACGCCGCGGCGCGGGCATTTCGCGCAAGCCTGATCGCAGACCGCACCGATGAGACGCTGTTCGATTCGGGGGATTTCTACACGCTCAACGAATTCCGCGATCTGGTCCTGCATCCGCAGGAGACAAGCTTCACGCTCGATGAGATCGGCGCATTTCTCGACGCTGAAAAGCTGCGTTTCGCAGGCTTTGTGCAGTCGCCGCTGGTCTTGCAGAAGTTCTTAAAGAGCTTCCCTGACAGTCCGTGGCCGGGCCGGCTGGAGGATTGGGCGGCGTTTGAGCGCGAGAAGCCACGCATCTTTGACGGCATGTACACGTTCTGGTGCGCCCGCGCCGATTAAGCCGCACTTGCCGCTTCGAAATGACTCGTCGCAAGAAGCTTCGCAACCCAGCTTCCGCCGCCAACGCTGAGAGCGATTTTCGTTCTGACTGAACCGAAAAGCCTCACTGATTATCTGATTTGGCGCGCATCGTTATCCGAGAACCGGTTCCCGCTTTTCGGAATGTGCGGTAAGCGCTCACAAGCGCAGGACACGCATCCAGCGGGCAATATTGATGAGGCTGATGAGCGCGCCCGCAACATAGGTGAGCGCGGCGGCCCGCAAGATGCCCCGTGCGGCCGGCATATCGCGTTCGGGAATGTATTGCCCGGCCCGCAAAACCGGCAGCGCGCGCTTGTAGCTTGCGTCAAACTCGACCGGCAGTGTGGTGAGATGCACAAGCACCGTGAACCCGATCAGTAACAATCCCGCGCCGATCTGCGCAAACATCGCGGCTGGGTGCTTCACCACGACAGCCAGAACCGGCGCGGCGAACATCACGAAGATGCCCACGCGCTCGACGATCGCGCCGGTTTTTGCCAGTCGCGTGCGCGCCACGAGCGGTGGATAGCTGGTCGCGTCCTGCATGGCATGGCCGACCTCGTGGGCGGCCACCGTAACTGCCGTCAGTGAACGGCCGGAGAAGTTGCCGGGTGTAAGCCGGACCACCTTGGCCTCTGGATCATAGTGGTCCCCAATATTCGTCTCCTCGACGCGCACTTCATTCAGCTTCATTTCATCAAGCAGATGCCGCGCGAATTGACCCCCGGTGCCAGGAAAATCTGGCCGGTCGACGCTGTGCCGCGCCATGACCGCACGCACCCAGAGTTGGGGCAAGGTCGCAAGCGCGAGCAGCAGTAGCAGCGCGAAGATTGCGACAATCACCGCTGTCTGGCTCCTCCGTTT
>CAYVFK010000177.1:0-4429 GCA_964450925.1 uncultured Hyphomicrobiaceae bacterium
ATGTCTTCGTTCAGGCCCTTCGGCGCCTTGACGGACTCGATGTCGGTCGTGAACCCGTACTTGTACTTATCGACGTCGATGTCCTTGACGCGTTCGATGGTGTCGAGATCAGCCACGTCACTACTCCTGTCGGTTACCGTTGTTGGTCGTGAACGCGCGGTCTCCCCCGCGGCCCACTATTGTCGCTTCGGGCCGCGTCAGGCGGCCGCCGAATGCTGCTTTCGCCGTTCGTAGATCGCCTGCCAGGCGCTCAGGAAGCGGTCTATTTCCGCTCCGGTAGAGTTCCATCCGAGACTGATACGAATGGCGCCAGACGCGGTTTCATTGTCCATGCCCATCGCATCGAGCACATGGCTTCGCTCCACCTTGCCCGAGGAACATGCCGAGCCCGCGCTGACCGCAATCCCTTCGAGGTCCATCGCGATAACGAGAGTCTCGCCGTGCAGACCTGGAACGGCCACGCAGGTGGTGTTCGGCAGCCGCGGCGCGCTCTGCGCCGCAATCCAGGCATCCGGCGCGATGCGCTTGAGTTCACTCTCCAGCCGTTCGCGCAGCGGCTGAACCGCGCCAATCCCCTCGCCCGCCTCCAAGTCGCGCTTTGCGGCCCGCGCTGCTGCGCCAAAGCCCGCAATCGCCGCGACGTTCTCGGTGCCGGCGCGCCGCCCGCGCTCCTGCCCGCCGCCGTGGATCAGCGGCGCGGGGTTGTGAAGTTCGTCACGCATCACGATCAGCGCGCCAATGCCTTTCGGCCCCCCGAGCTTATGCGCCGACACACTTATTAAATCAGCGCCCAGAACGCGCAGGTCAACCGGCATGCGGCCAACTGACTGCACAGCGTCGCAATGCAACACGCCGCCCGCCTCACGCACAATCTCGCCAAGCGCAGCAATGGGTTGGATCGCGCCGGTCTCATTGTTGGCGCTCATCACCGAGACCATGAACGGCGCATCTCCTGCCCCGGCAATACACGCCCTCGCGGCTTCCAAATCGATGACGCCGTCGCAGTTGACGGGCAAGCGCGCGATCTGCTCGGCGCAAAAGCACCCGCCCTGATAAGCCGATGGATGCTCAATGGCGGAGGTAAATAACCGCGCTTTCTCTGCTGCATAGCCAGGCAACCGACTCAACCAGACCGGCGACAGCGCCAGCACGTTCGACTCTGTCCCGCCGCTCGTGAACACGACCTGCGCCGTATCCACACTGCAAAGACTTGCGACCTGCTCGCGGGCATCCTCGATCCCGGCGCGCGCCGCCCGCCCTTCCGCGTGGACCGAGGACGCATTGCCGATCAGGTCGAGCGCCCCTGCCACCGCATCGCGTGCCTGCGGGCGCAGCGGCGAGGACGCGTTGTGGTCGAAATAGCAGCGAACCCGCATCATTCTGCCGGCGCCCTTTCCAGCTTCGCGCAGGCATCCATCAATGGCGAAAACACGCTGTCCTTCAGCACCAGATCGCCTTCCAGCACGTCAAACAGCGTAACTGTCTGCAAGAACAACAAGATGTGATCGCCCAGAGCGCGCCAGAGATCATGCGTCAAACAGCGGCCCTTATTGCCGATACATGCGATCTCGCTGCCCGAAATACAGCGCGTCATCTTGATCGGCTCATCCACCGCACTCATGATTTCGGAGACGAAAATCTCTTGCGGCCGGCGCGAAAGCCGGTACCCGCCGCCGGGGCCGCGCGCTGATATCACCAGTCCGGCGCGGCGCAACTTGGTGAAGAGCTGCTCCAGATAAGCCAATGAGATCTGTTGCTTTTCAGCAATCGACGCGAGACGCACAGGGCTGTCCGACGAGCGCGAGGCCAGGTCGACCATTGCCATGACGGCGTAACGCCCCTTGGTACTGAGCTGCATGGCCCGAAGTCTCCCGTTGAAACGCAGCGTCCGGTGATTTCATAGAAAGCACAGGCAGTTCGCCGCGACTTAACAATTCAAATTCCTGGCCGCGTCATGCTACACACGCAATCCGCGCTCCGACAGGCTACAGGACGCCAGAGTGTTTTGAAACGTTCTAAAGCAACAAATAGATTATCTGAGTGGACCAGTCAAGTATCTTGGCTTGCCACACGCCATTCGCACCAGGCGCCAGAACCGGCCGGTAAAGGCGTGTTGCGTCATGTGCTTGCGCAGCCGGATGCAACGCTCTCAGGTGCACAATCCGCGAGAACAACAACGGTCAATCATGCCTGAAGTCATCATCAATGGTCCTGCCGGGCGTCTTGAGGGCCGCTATCATCATGAACCCAGCGCCGAGTCGCCCGTTGCGCTGATACTCCACCCGCACCCGCAATTCGGCGGGACGATGAATAACCCCATCGTCTATCACCTGTACTATGCGTTCGCGCGGCGTGGTTTTTCGGTCCTGCGGATTAACTTTCGCGGGGTTGGGCGCAGTCAAGGGCTATTCGACAACGGCCCCGGCGAACTGTCAGACGCGGCGACGGCGCTCGATTGGCTGCAAGTCTATAACCCGGATGCGCGCACCTGCTGGATCGCGGGTGTATCCTTCGGCGCCTGGATCTCCATGCAGTTGCTCATGCGCCGACCAGAGATATCGGGTTTCATCTCCGTCGCGCCGCCCGCCAATCTGTACGATTTCAGCTTCCTCGCCCCTTGCCCCTCATCCGGGCTGATCGTGAACGGCGACACCGACCGCGTGGCCCCGCCAGAAGCCGTGCGCAGCCTCGTCACCAAGCTGAAAAGTCAAAGGGGGATCTCGATCACCCATGAGGTTGTCCATGGAGCGAATCATTTTTTCGAGGACAAGCTCGAAGAGTTGATGGACGAGGTTATCGGTCCGTATCTCGACGAAGCCCTCGGGCAGGCCGCCAGCGCCTGAGCCTGTAATGAGCGCATTTGACCCGGCCCGCCTGGCGATCCGCTTCGCGCCCAGTCCGAACGGCCGGCTGCATTTGGGCCATGCCTATTCCGCGTTGCTGGCGCATGACACGGCCGGGGCCATGGGCGCGCGCTTCCTGCTTCGTATCGACGATATCGACACAGCGCGCTGCACGCCGCAATACGAGCACGCGATCTACCACGATCTGGCTTGGCTCGGTCTATCGTGGGAGCAGCCGGTGCGCCGGCAATCAGAGCATTTTGCGGTCTACCGTGAGACGGCGGAGCACTTGCGCGCGCGCGCCCTAATCTATCCCTGCTTCGCCAGCCGCAAGGAGATCGCCGAGGCGGTCGCAAAAACTGGTGCGACGGCGCGCGATCCCGACGGCGCGTCGCTCTATCCTGGCCTCTACCGCAACTGCGACCCGGCAAGGGTGGCGAGCCTGATCGCCGCGGGTCATCCTCATGCCTTGCGCCTTGACATGGGCCGCGCGCTAGCGGCGGTCGAGCACACGGCTCTCACCTATCGGGTGTTTGACCCCGGCGGCGGCGCGCGCGAATGCACCGCGCAGCCGGAGCGGTGGGGCGACGCTGTGATCGTGCGAAAGGATACACCGACGAGCTATCACCTCGCCACGGTCGTTGACGATGCCCTGCAAGGCGTCACGCATGTGATCCGCGGGACCGATCTGCAAGCCGCGACGGACCTGCACGTGCTGCTGCAGCGCCTGCTGGGGCTGCCGACGCCGGCCTATCACCACCACAAGCTGATCCTCGATGAGAGCGGCCGAAAGCTCTCGAAAAGCGCGGGCGATCTGAGCCTTGCCGCCCTACGCGATCAGGGTGCGACGCCCGGCGATATTCGCGCAATGGTCGGCCTGATTAGCTGATCGGCCGCTCCTCTAGCGCAGCGAGGAGCCGGTCCAGCGTTGCCACTGTCGAGGCATCGGCGCGGCCGTCGATCCGCGCGGGCCGGAACCGCCGTTGAAACGCCGCGATGACAGCCTGGGTCTCGTCATCGAGTGCGGGACCCGGCGTGACGCCGTAGCCGACGCGGGCCAGCTTGGCCTTCACCTCTCTGACGGCATCCCCCAAAGTCTCGGCATGATGGCCAACAGGCACGGGCGGCACCCACATGCCGACGCCCTGCTCCGCCAGCCAACGCCAATCAAAATGCTCGCCCGGGTCGCGCTTGCGCCCTGGCGCCACGTCGGAATGCGCGAGCACACGGTGCGGCGGGACCGACCACCGCGCAGCGATGTCGCGGCACAGCGCGGCGACCGCCTCCATTTGCCTCGGCGGATAAGGCGGCAGGCCGTCCGGGGCATCATGGCCATGGTTGTGGATTTCGATTCCGATCGAGACGCTGTTGATATCGCGCTCACCCGCCCAAAAGGACGCACCCGCGTGCCAGGCGCGCCGCCACTCCGAGACCATCTGAACGATCGTGCCGTCTTCTTCGATGAGGTAATGCGCAGACACACGCGATTGCGGGTTCGCCAGCCAGCGCACGGCCGCATCGGCTGTTCCCATGCCGGTGTAGTGCAGCAGGATCATGTCTGGGCGCGCCCAGCCGCGCCGCGTGCC
>CAYVFK010000178.1:0-4422 GCA_964450925.1 uncultured Hyphomicrobiaceae bacterium
CGTTTGAGCCGGAGTCGACCCTCGCCGTTTCGGCTCCACGAGCCCAGGCGGAGGGCGACAGACTGCGAAATGCCCAGATGTGAGCGCCCAATTGCGGGAGACGCGCTATCTCGATGCACGCCGCGAGCAAATGCGTGTTGTGGCGACACCTCAATTTTAACATGGATCAATGTCGCGCGCGGCTGCGAACTCTATGCTGCTGTCAGAAACACCGGGAAACCCCTCCAGGTTGATTCCGCGCCAGAGAGCAAATCAGAAATCTCGCTGGAAAATCAATTAATTGCGGTCATCCTTGAGCACAGCACGAATGAATGCAGGAGCAAGCACAATGTCGAGTGAGTACAAGGCGCAATCAGGTAATAGCAATCCCTTCGAGCAATTTTCGAGCCTCATGCAACCCGCGCCGGAAATGGTTACGCGGATGATGCAGCCGATGCTCTCGGCCAATGCTTCCATGATCGAGATGCAGTCGAAGATATGGCACACCGCTGCGGAAGCCTCGCAGGAGTGGTGCGAGTTCATCAGCAAGCGCCTCGAAAAAGACGCCAAGTTCATGGAACAATTACAGAGTTCTCAGACGCCACAATCGTTCATGGATACCTGCTCCCAGTTCTCCCGGCGCATGGCGCAGGATTACCAGCAGGAATTTAGTGAGCTTTCGCGGCTGTCCAGCAAGGCGGCCGGCGGCACGAGCGAAGTGATGCGCCACGCGACAGAAAGCATGAGCTCGATGCAGGGCCAACCGGCACAAACCTGAACTGGCGATCTGCAAAACCTGGTGAAAACCGGCTCGTCGTCAGTCAGGGAAGGTGCATAACATGACTTCAGTGCTGCAGACCCTGGCGGGGTCGGACGGCTTTCCGCGCGTGAGCATCTATTTTCCTACGCATCCGACCTATCCGGAGTGTCAAGAGGATCCGATCCGACTATCGAACGGCCTGAAAGAGGTTCATCGGCAATTGAGCAAGGCCGGCTGGAGCGAAAGCGATGTGTCGGGACTCCTCGCCGAGGCCGCTGCCCGCGACAAGGATGACCTGTTCTGGCGATATCAGAATGAAGGGCTGGCGGTTTTTATCGAGCCAGGCGCGACGCGCTGGGTGAAGCTGGCGCAGCCAGTATCCGAACTGGCGGTGGTGGCAAGCCGCTATCACATTCGCCCGCTCATCCCGATCCTGCGGGACAAGGGAACCTATCATGTCCTCGCGGTCACCGAGGACGGCGCGCGCTTCTTCAATGGCACGCGGGAGGGTTTGAGGCTGATCAACGTGCCAGACATGCCCGAGAGTGCGGAGCAGGTCTGGCAGCGAACCGAATTTGATCGCGATCTTGGCTTCCATTCGCGGGACCGCGGACAACAAGTCGGCGGCGCGGATGAGCCGAAATATGCCGCGCTGGGCGAAAGTCCGCAGGACTACGCGACAGTTGTGCGCGACCACTACGCGCGTGACGTCGCCAAGTCGGTTGACGCGCATCTGGCCGATAGTGATGCGCCGCTCGTGCTGGTCGCGCTGCCCCGCACGCTCGGCTATCTCGGGCAACATCTCGGATACCGTCACATCGTGCCCGAGCATGTCTCCGCCGATCCCGCCCCGCTGAGCGATGCCGAACTTCACGCCAAGACCTGGGCGGTGGCTGAGCCGGTCCTGACGCATGAGCGCGAGGAACTGCGCAACCGCCTGCGTGCTCATGTCGAGGGCGACATGCCGGACGTGACGCGCAACCTCGAAGGCATCATTAAGGCAACCGAGGAAGGCCGCGTCGATACAGTTTTTGTGTCGGCGGGCGAGCAGGTCTGGGGTGTCTACGACCCGAGCTACCGAGTCATCAGGATCGACCATGCGGCCTCGGCGGATAACGAGGACCTGCTGAACCTTGCGGCGCTACGCACGCTGGCTCAGGGCGGCGATGTCCGTGCCATGCCCGAAGACGTGCGCGGGCAACTCGGGCCGGTCGCCGCGCTGTTCCGCTACTGATCGTATCGCGATGCTTTGATGGTTGTTAAAGCCTCGTGTCTGCATGGCGTTATCCTTTCATCAGATGGCCCTGAAAGCCGCTTTGGCGCGCAAGCCACGGCGCGCGAGGCCGCCCGTCAACACCAGTCGGAGGGTGAGATGAAAGTACGCGAAGCGATGCACGAAGGCGTCGAGTGGGTCGGCCCCGATACGCCTATAGGCGAGTTGGCCCACAAGATGCGGGACGAGGATATTGGCGCGATACCAATTGGCGAAAATGACCGCCTTATCGGGATGGTCACAGACCGCGATATCGTAATCCGCGGTTTTGTCGATGGGCGGGACATCTCAAGACTGACAGCCCGCGATGTCATGACTGAGGGCATCATCTACTGCCGTGCCAGTGAAGAACTCGGCGATGCTCTTCGGATCATGGAAGAGAAGAAGATCCGCCGGCTGCCCGTTATTAATGAGGACAAGCGCATGGTCGGCATACTCAGCATGGGTGACGTGTCGAGCGCGGCCTCGCGTGAGCTCGCGGGCGAACTCGCCTCGGCAGTATCGGCCCATCACGCGTGATCGCGCCCCCACCGACGGCCTAGCGATCGTCTTTCACCGCAACGCCCTGGTCGAGTACGGCTTTGATGACGAGGAAGCGGGGGAGCCGGTCGAATGCGGGACCTGACGCGGCCAACCGGTTCCCATATTTCTGAATGCGCTTAACGATGAATTTCCCAAGTATCAGGTCTTCGGAATGCCGCAACGAGACATTTTGCTACCATGATTGCTGTGCCAGAATGGGTACGTGCCGAGGATTCAGCGTCTGGCGGTTTATTGTTATCGGCCAGGCATTCTTGTTCAGTCTGACGAGGGAGAAGGATTTATGAAGTTTATCGCGTTTTTCAGTGCCGTGGTGTTGATGGCCGCCGGCTTTGTGGGCTCGGCGTCGGCCGCGACGGATCACAACCCGGCCAGCCCGCTGCCGACGCCTTATGTGGCTGCGGATCAGGGCGAGCACATCAAGGTGGCCGATAGCTTCGGCGCCGGTCTTGCCGTCGGCATCATCGGGTCGATTGTGGTTGGCAAGGCGCTCAAGCATAAGCGGTATCACGGCTATCATCACCGCCGCTATTACCGCTCCCATTACCGTCGCGGCTGCGGTTATTGGAGCCGTCGCTGCGCCCATAACTGGGGCTATGGCGGCAAGAACTATCGTGGTTGCATGCGCTATCACGGCTGCTGATAATCTCAGGACTTCGCTGCGGCTCGGTTTGGCCGCTGGCTGCATCGGGCTGCAGCGTCTCGGCCGCCTGCCTGTCATCCTTCGTTCGATTAACAACGATTATTGGCCGCTCGGGAGACCTTGCGGATGATGCTCTCTGATCGCGAAATCTTGAGATCAGGAGGCGGAGGATGAGAGACGACTATCAGATCAAGCAAGACGTGCTGGACGAGCTGGACTGGGACCCGGAAATCGAGGCATCGAAAGTCGGGGTTGAGGTCACGGATGGCGCGGTCACGTTGGTCGGAGCGGTCGAGACCTACCGCCAGAAACAGGCGGCGCGGGAAGCCACCAAGCGCGTGGCGGGCGTGCGCTCACTCGTGGACAGGCTGGAAATCGAACTGCCGAGCCAGCACCGACTGAGCGATGAGGGGCTGGCGGAGCGCGTCGCCCATGTCCTCAACTGGAACGTATCGTCAGACGCCCGGCACGTTCAGGCCGAGGTGCAGAACGGCGTCGTCACGCTCACGGGCGAACTCGACTATCATTTCCAGCGCAAAAACATCCTTGAGCAGATCGAGCATGTGACCGGCGTCGTCAACATGGTCGACCAGATGATCGTGAAGCCGAAAGTGTCAGCGTCCGATGTCGAGGACCGTATCAGGAATGCGCTCAATCGACATGCCGAGATTGAGTCGGACAATGTGACTGTCCGCGTCTTGGAGGGGACCGTCACGATTGAAGGCACGGCAGAATCCCTCGACGAGATGGACCGCATCGAGCAGGCGGCGTGGGCTGGCCCCGGCGTGACGAACGTCATCAACAATCTGCGGCTCGGCTAGTGCGTTATCAGCGAAAGCAGGTTCGGAACCTATCTGGATTGAACGCTGTGCGTGCCAGGAGCAGTTGCATTAGGACTTTTCTCGCGAAGAGGGCGATAAGAAAAGTGCTGGGAGCGGTTGGCAGCGCTCTCGTCCCCTGCGGCCGGGCACTGAGATTCACGATCATCCTGGCAACCCAGAAGCCTTGACCGCCTGCATGGAGGCAGATTTGTCTTCGCCGGCGGGCCGCGTTCGATCGTGACTGTGAAGATGGGCCAGGGGGCGAGCACGCAGATTTCGCATGGCGCGTGAGCAGTGCCGGCCTCTCCGGCGGCCAAGATGTCAGGCGAGGAGACGGAATTATCCGCGCTGTCTTGGCTGTTAGGACAGCACCTCTCAGCCGCAATTCCATTCAATGTAACCCAAC
>CAYVFK010000179.1:0-4413 GCA_964450925.1 uncultured Hyphomicrobiaceae bacterium
GCCAGCAGTCCCACTCGTCCGGCCGCGTCAGCATCACCGGCATCCGGCTCGGGTGCACCGTCGCCACAAGCGGGTTTGGCGTCGTTGTCATGAAGGCGTGCACATCGATCGAAACGCTCTCGCCGTCCGCGCTCAAGCGTCCCTGATAGCGCCGCCACACCCCGGCGAAGGCGAACAATGGTCGCGCCTCGCTCAGCGCAAACCAGTGCCAGGTCGCGGGCCTGCGCCCCTTCGGCTCGGCGAAGGACGTGACCGGCACAAGGCACCGGCGGCGGCGGAACGAGTCGGCCCAGAACGGCGAGGTGAGCTTGTCGTCGCGCATGTTGGTCACGCGCTTGGGTGCCTTGCCCTTCATCAGCAGCGGGAAGCCCCAGCTGGAGATGACGATCTCACGGTCCCCGTCCTCTGCCATGCGGACGACCGGCGTGTCGCCCGCTGGGAAGATCGCTGGCATCGGCTCGAACGTCGCCGCGCGATTGTCGGACACGCCGAACAGGTCGCGCACCGCTTCGCGCGGCTTCACCTGGCTGTAGAGATTGCACATGCGCCGAGTTTAGCGCATCGGCGCGCTCACGGTCAGCCCGCCTTCTGGATCTCGACCGAGTGCGGATAGGGGATCGAGATGCCGCCTTTGTCGAACGCCTCCTTGACCTGTTTGGTCATGTCGAACTTCACATCCCAGTAGTCATCGGCGCTTGTCCAGAGACGGGCGGTGAGGTCAACCGAGCTCTCGCCCAGATTGGTCACGCGCACCCACGGCTCTGGATCGTCGTGAATACGCGCGTCCGCGGCGGCCAGGTCCTTGATGATTTGCATGGCTCGATCTGCATCGTCGGCATAATCAATACCGAAGGTGAGATCGACCCGGCGGTTTTTGTGGGCGGAGTAGTTCGTGATGATCGCGCCCCAAGCCTTGCCGTTGGGCATGACGATTTGGACGTTATCCGGCGTCTTGAGTTCCGTCACGAACAGGTTGAGGTCTTGGACAGTGCCTGCCGTGCCGTCGATATCGACATACTGGCCGATCTTGTAGGGGCGGAAGAGCACGATCATGAAGCCCGCCGCCAGGTTGCTCAGCGTGCCCTGAAGCGCCAGGCCGATTGCCAATGTCGCCGCGCCTAGAACCGCGACCAGGCTGGTCGCCGAGATGCCGAACAGGCCGAGCACGGCGATCAGCACGACCAGCAGGATCACCCACCGGACGATGCTTGCGACGAAATTACCGATTGTCACATCGAGGTTTGGATGGCTCGCCACGCGGCGGCTGATCATGCTGCTGAGCGAGTTGGCGACGATCCAGCCCACCACCAGGACGATGATCGCCTTGACGACAGCGACCACGATCGGCCCGAACGCGCCCAACTGTTCCGAAATGGCTTCCATCACTGAACCCCCGTGGCAAAATTAATTGCCGCGAACTTGCCCAAGCGACCCGGCTTTCGCAAGCCGTTGTTCGCGGTTCGGCGAAATTCTTTCGGGATTGTCGGGGATTTTCCGCAGGTTTTCTGCGCGGTAACCGGGGAGCGTCTCACAGACCTGCCTGTTCGCGCTGATGCGCCGCGACCAGATCAGCCATGCCGTCGAACACGAAGTCGCAGTCCGGGCGTTCGCCGGGGTCCATAGTCGCGCCGAAGCCGTCCTGATCGTGACGGCGGTTAATCCAGCAGTTTGCGAGGCCGAACGCCTTGGCCTGGACGTGGTCGTGGAACAGGCTTTCGGCGGTGTGGAGGATCTTCTCTTTCGTCACGCCGAGGCGGGCCATGCTCGCGAGCATGTAGTCGAAATTGCGCGGCGCGGGCTTGTACGAGCCGACGTCTTCTGCTGTGTAGACCGCGTCGAAGGTTACGCCCAGCTTTTCGTTGCTGTCAGCGAAGCTGTCATTGTCGACATTGGACAGCACGACAAGCTTGTAATGCTGCTTGAGGTATCGCAGCGCCTCCACGGTGTCATCAAAAGCGGGCCAATCGCGCACCGACGCCCCGTAGGCGAGGGCCTCCTCCCAGGTCGCCGGCATACCCCATTCCTCCGAGAGCCGCTTGTATACTACGGCCAGCAGCCGGTCATAGCGCATATGAGGCGTCTGCGCCTGCGCGGTGGACTCATGAAACGCGTGCGCCTGCAGGATTTCGTCGCGAGATAGCGGCCCGGCCCGTCGGGTGAGCGGCTTGAGACCGGCGATCATTCCGCTCTCCCAGTCAATCAGTGTGCCGTATACGTCAAAAGTCAGCACGTCGAAATCGCCAAGCTTCATGCCATGTACCTCCCAGCCCGCCAATGGCCAAATTCGTATTGTGTTTACGAGCAGCGTGAAAGTGCCGCGCCGGTTGCGCTTGACGCTTTGCCGCAGCGCTCGCACACTCAACGTCAGCGGAATGCGGTCCGGAACATAAATTTGTCGAACCGATCTGTTTATTGATTGTTGGTCTGCATATCAGTGTTTCCATGGGAGGAGAGGACTATGACACAGCGTAAACCAGAACGCGGCATCTGCGAGCTGTACGAGAATGATCCTGAGCGCGCAGACTGGATGATCTTTGGCCGCAAGGCGTGCGCGGATCGGCGCGGGTTTCTGCGTGGCGCGGGTCTGGCAACAATGGCTGGCGTCGTTGGCGCAACGATCCCGTTCCACCGCAATATGCCGAGCGGCCTGATCCCGGCGGCGATCGCTGAGGAAACAAACGGCTTCAGCATTGAAGGCAAGGATGGGCTGACGGTCCTGAACGATCGTCCGGTTAACGCGGAAACGCCGGCCCATTTGCTCAATGACGACATCACGCCGACCGCGCGTCATTTCGTGCGCAATAATGGCGGTGTTCCGGACAACACCTCGCCCGACGGTTGGACGCTCAAGATTGATGGGATGGTCAACAACGAGATGGAAATGTCCATCGATGAGTTGAGAGACCGCTTCGAGGTTGTCCGCAAGTCGCTCCAGCTGGAATGCGGTGGTAATGGCCGCGCCGCCTTCAATCCGCCGGCGAGCGGCAACCAGTGGACCGTTGGCGCAGTCGCCAACTCTGAATGGACGGGCGTGCGGCTGCGCGACGTGCTGATGGCGGCTGGCGTTCAGCCGGGCGCGGTTTACACCGCGCACATCGGCGCTGATCCGCATCTGTCCGGCGATCCCGATAAGCTGCCACTCTCGCGCGGCATGCCGATCTGGAAGGCGATGGATCCGGACACTCTGATCGCTTTTGAGCAGAACGGTGAGCCGATCCATCCGATGAACGGTGCGCCGCTGCGCCTTGTTGCGCCGGGCTGGCCGGGATCGGTCTCGCACAAGTGGCTGACGCGCATCTGGATCCGCGATCAGGTGCATGACGGCCCGAAGATGACCGGACAAAGCTACCGCGTGCCGCGTTATGCCGTGGCGCCTGGTCAGGAGGTGCCGAATGAGGACTTCCAGATCATCGAGTCGATGCCGGTGAAATCGCTCATCACTTATCCGCAGAGCGGGCATGTGCTGCCGGTCGACCATCGTCTGCTCGAAGTTCGCGGTCATGCGTGGGCTGGCGACGAGGTCGTGACGGCTATGGATGTTTCGATTGATTTCGGCGCGACCTGGCAGCCAGCCGAGTTGATGGCCCCGGTCAACAGCCACTCGTGGCAGAACTGGCGCGCGAAGATCAGCTTCCCGACCAAGGGCTATTACGAAGTCTGGGCGCGCGCGACTGATAGCCAGGGACGCATGCAGCCGTTCACGATCAATTGGAACCCGAAAGGGTATTTGAACAACTCGATGCACCGGATCGCGGTGCGCGTGGAGGTTTGATGGGAACTGCAGTCCGGCGGGTGATGCTCGCCTTGATGATTGGCCTCGGCGGGACACTCCCCGCCGCGGCCCAAAGCGACTATGAAGCGCTGCCTGAAGGCGAGAACAAGGATCTCGTTTACGGCCTCTGTGCAGGATGCCATTCTATCAAGCTGGTGACGCAACAAGGCATGCCGCGTAGCCGCTGGGAAAAAACGCTGGAGTGGATGTACGAAGAGCAGGGAATGCCCCAGCTAGATGATGAGATCGAGGCGGACGTGCTCGACTACCTTGCGGAGCATTTCAATGTCGATAGACAGCAGCAAAATGATGCCCCCGGAATAGCGCTTAGCCCATATGGTGGCGTGCAACCATTGATGCCGCCGCAATAGCCTGCCAAGCCCGCGCATCTACCGCGCCGACTTCTGACGAAAGCATGAATGACCATGGCAGGGTCAATCGCCCTGCCGATGCGCCCTGAGCCGGACGCCCGGCTCGGGGCGGATTGTCATGTGCATGACCGGCGTCGGCGGCGGCCCGGCGGGCTTGAAGCTGAAGCGCGCGAGCAGCGTCGTCAGGATGATCTGCGCCTGCATCATCGCGAAGTTCGCGCCGACGCACACGCGCGGGCCCGCGCCAAACGGCAGATACTGGTAGCGGTC
>CAYVFK010000180.1:0-4378 GCA_964450925.1 uncultured Hyphomicrobiaceae bacterium
GCCACAGTGCCTCCGACGAGCACGCCGAGAACGATCAGCGCCCAAGTCGGGGTAAGGAAGTCTCTAATTCGCAAATTCATTGTCGGTCTCCCTTAGACAAGTCGGCGCTGCGGCGTGTAGTTGCGGATGTAATAGACTCGCGGCTTGGTGCCGAGTTCCTCGCGTAGCCCGCGGCCGTCATGCCGCGCGATCAGCGCGTTGATCTCGCTGTCCGGGTCGTCAAGATCGCCCACGATCCGGGCCCGAGACGGGCAGGCCATGACGCAGGCCGGCTCGAGGTTCTGCGCAAGACGATGGTCGCAGAAGTTGCACTTCTCGACCGTGCCCGCGCTGCGCACCACCGGATAGGTGGTCGCGCGCTCCGGATTACCGTGAGGCGAACCCTCGGCCCCGGTCACTGCCACCATCTCAGCGGGCGAATAGGTGCCGCCTTCAACCAGCGGATCGTCCTGCGCCCAAGCGGCGTGCGGCTCGTCCCAGTTGACGTTGATGACGCCATAGGGACAGGCGATTGTGCAGGCCTTGCAGCCGATGCACTTGTCGGGGTCATGCAGGGTCAGCCCCGTCTCGGTGTTCTTGTACATCGCCGTGGTGGGACACGCGTTCACGCAGGGCGCATCCTCGCAGTGGTTACACATCGTCGAGATGTATTCGTACTTCACATTCGGGAACTTGCCCTCGGTGCGGGTGATCTTGTCACACCAATTGAAGTTGTCCGGCGTGTTGTTTTCGGCCTTACAAGCGATCGTGCAGGCGGCGCAGCCGACGCAAAGCTGCTGGTCGATAACCATTCCGTATTTCATGGCTCGGATCCTTTCCTCATACCTTCTCGACGCGGACGCCGATCTGGCCCGCAAATACAGTGGACCCGCTCAAACGGTCGTAATCCACAGGGATGATGTCATTGTTGTTGCCGCCGCGCGCGACCTTGCCGAAGATCTTGGCTGAGTGTCGGCCGTAAGCCCAGTGGCCCTGCGCGAACGTCTTGGCGATCGTGCCAGGGCGCACGCCTTCCCACAGACTGGCGTAACACTCTATGGAGCCCTCCACCGTGGTCAGCCGAACTTTGTCGCCGTGCGCGATGCCGAAGCGTTCCGCATCGACCGGGTTGATCTTGACCGCATCGCTCCATTTCAGGTCGCCGGTATCGACGTCCTTGTTGGCCTGGAACCATTCGGAGTTTGAGCCACGGCCCTCGCGGGTCAGCTTGGACTTGTGGTCCTGGAACAACAGCGGATAGTCGGCTTCGTCGCCGTAGCGATAAGGCTCTTCCCAGTGCGGGATGAAGGCCAGTTCGCCGCGCGCGTCGTAGTTCGTCGCTTCCATTACTTCGTCGACGCTCACCCCGTGTTTCTCGGCGTGGCCGGTCAAGGCCTTTTTCAGGCTTTCGCTGTAAAACTCGAACTTCTTGGTTTCGGTCTTCATGTTCGACCAGCGGCCGCGGTAATCGTAGCCGGGACCGTTCCAGACGCCGCGCTCGACATATTCGGCCCAGCCGTTGATCTTGTCGCCCCGGACGTATTTTTCGGGGTCCCATTGCGGCTGAGTGGCCATTTTCACCGCGATGAGGCTGAAATCCTCATGGTTGGTCGGCGCTTTGCCGGTCTCGGGATCGGCAAACTGCTCCGTGAGATAACGCAGGGGCGCGTCGAACCCCTTGCGCGCCAGGGTTTCCGCCAGCAGCCACGGCACGCCGGTCTCGTCCTGAACCCCGCCGTTGAGCGGTTCGACCATCGGCTGCTGGATGCTTGCGAAAGCCTTGCCGCCAGCGCGGTTATCCATGAAGTTCCAGCGCTCGAACATGTTGTGCGGAGCCGGCAGGACGATGTCCGAGAACCAGGACGCCTCGGAGATGTTCGTCGTCAAATGAACGACCATCGGAACCTTTGCCAGAGCCTTTTCCCAGCGGTCCGCTCCGGGGCACGAGAAGGCGAAGTTGGAGTAATACATGAGCATGACTTCGATCATGTACGGGTCTTCTTCGAGGATCGAATCGGCAGGCTGGTTCGACACCACGCCGCCGCCGGACTTGCCTTTCTTGAGCGCCGGAAATTCCAGCCGTCCGCGCCGGTCGATCTTCTCGAACTTGGAGTGCTTCGCCGACAGTTCGTCGAGATAGTCCTTTGCCGATGGCGCGCCGTTCTTGGGTGATCCGGTCGATTTGAGGGTGCCGCCCTCATTATCGGCCGCACCCAACAGGCCGGACAGCGCATGCATCGCCATCGAGGCATAAGCGCCCTTCCGGGTCATGTGCGTGCCGCGGCTCATCCAGATCGCCACGGACGGCGCGGCCTCGCCCATATCCCGCGCGACCTGAACGATCTGCTCGGCCGAGATCTCGGTGATCTCGGCGGCCCATTCCGGCGTGCGGTCCTTCAACTCAAGGTTCCACCAAGCAACGACGCCGTTTGTGTGGATCTCATTGAAGGCTGCGACGGTCTGATCGGCGGCGGCTTCTTCGCCCTCAGCGGGTTCCGGCGCTGCCACGGTGACCTGCTCTGGCACGGTCTGGCCGGGGATAAAGCGGTTCTGCCCGTCGATAAAGTCGCCCACGAATGGCTTGTGCCATAACCCCTCGGCCAGGATGACATGGGCCAGGGCCAGCGCCAGGGCCGTGTCCGTACCATTCTTGATCGGCAGCCAGGTATCAGCCTTGGAGGCGCTAGACGACAGGCGCGGATCGACCACGGTGATGCGGCCGTTGTCTGACATCTGGCCCCACATCTTGGTGGAGTAGCTCACCGAGCGGTTCGACACGATCGGATCGGTCCCGAATGTCAGGGTATAGCGGGTTTTGTCCATGTCGTATTGGCGATAACCCCAGTACCCTTCCAGAAAATGCGGCCCGAACTTGTCGGCTTCGCCGCAGATCGCGCTGTGAGTGATGGCGTTCGGCGAACCGATGATCTGGGTCATCCGCGACATCAGGATCGCGTTGAGGCCCCCGTAACGGCCGCGCAGAGTCATGTACTTGTGCGGCTCGGCCTTCTCGCGCAGCTTCAAGATCGCGTCGGCCCAGGTGTCCATTGCCTCTTCCCACGAAATGGGGACAAAGCCCGGATCCTGATCGCGTCCCTTGTTCGGGTTGGTCCGCTTCATCGGCGTCTTGATCCGATCCTGATCATAAAGTTCGGGGATCGCCAGGTACTGCCGGACGCAGCCAGACGTGCCGATATTGTCGCAGTACTCATTGCCGCGAATGTGGATCACGCGGCCGTCCTGGACATAAGCCTGCTTCGGGCACCATGAGGTGCAGCCCTGACACGTGGTAGCCACCCATTTTCCGCTTCCCGGCAGCGGGGCGCGCGCCTGTGTCTGCGCCTGCGCCTGCCCAGGTCTGAAATAGCTCAGTGGCCAGATGCGGATCGTGGACAGGGCGGCCAGAGCGCCACCGATCGCGAGAACGAAACGGCGGGTGACGCCGATTTCATGGATTTGGTTCATCGTTTCCATCCGTCGTCTTGCATGATTTGCAGTTGAAACAATGCGGGATTTTGGAGCCGCGGTTCATGATCCAGATCAACCAGAGTCGTTTTTTCGCGGTTCGGAGCGAGAAAACTGGCGTTGACTGGTGGTCATCGCATGCTATCCGCACCAGAAGGCGGCCGCGTTTGACGCGCGGCTACAGCGTATAAGCGGCGCGGTGACGGCACTCCGGGCATTTGCGCATGTGCTCGCGCATCGCGTCCGAGTTCACACCCCGCTCCTCGAACTGGCGCATGATCGCGGCCAGCATGGACGCGGCAACAAAGCGTTTGCCGCATTCCGGGCAGGCGGCCAGGTCTGATGTGTTGAGTGTGCGCGAGGCATTGCGCTGTGCCGCCGGCGCGATCCTCGGCTTGAGCGTGATCGCGCTCTCCGGGCATATGCGCGTGCACAGCCCGCACTGGATGCAGCTTTTCTCCGTGAATTGCAGGGCGACGGGATCGCTCTCTTGGTAGCGGATGGCCGAGGTCGGGCAGGACCGCGCGCAAAACCCGCACATGACGCAGGCCGCCGTGTCCACGTCGATTTCGCCGAGCGGCGCGCCGGCCGGCAGTGGGACTGGCGCGAAGCCCTCAGGCGGCTCCAGCCGCTCCAGCGCAGCGTTCAACAGGTCGCGCTTGCGCTCAGGATTATCCGGCGGCACCGATGCGCGCGTGCGCTGAGGTTCTGCCGACACCTGTGCCGCTTGGGATAGGGTCTCCGGCCTCGCTGGCGAAATCGCATCCGGACCGTAGCCCATGGCCTCGGCGATCGTGGACGCAATCTCCAGGCGCTCGGCGAGCAGGGCACGAGCGTGCTTCGGCGCATCCGGGTCCGTCATGACGACAACCTTGGCCGCCCCTTCCGACAGCGCGGCAAACCACATCTCCTCGCCAAACAGCGGCATCACCGC
>CAYVFK010000181.1:0-4366 GCA_964450925.1 uncultured Hyphomicrobiaceae bacterium
GGGCGGCATGACCGAGAGCTTTCAGCGCTACGCCATTTTCTGGCTCCCCCCGGCGAACAGCGCGCTGGCGGCGTTCGGGCACGACTGGTTCGGCATCTGCCCTGAGCGCGGCGAAGTGGGCGCGCCTGCGACCTTCGGATTGCCGGCAGACGTGGCCGCTGAAGCGATTGCCCGCCCGCGGCGCTACACCATGCACGGGACGATCGTTGCGCCGTTCCGGCCCGCCGAGGGCGTCACCGGCGAGACGCTGGCCGATGAGCTTCGCACGTTCTGCGCCCGGCGCACCGCGCGGCGCACGGGTCCGCTACGCTTTTCGCGCTTGTCGCGGCATCTGGCGCTGCTCCTGGAAGGCGGCAAGGCGCGGCTCGACTGGCTGGCGGCCGAGGCGGTGACGCACTTCAACGCCTTCCGCGCGCCTGCCACAGAATCCGATCTGGCGCGCTATCCGGCCGGACGACATTCGCCGCGGCAGCTGCGGCATGCACGCGATTTCGGCTATCCTTATGTGCTGAGCGATTTCATCTTCCACATCACGTTGGCTGGCCCGCTCGCGCCAGAGCCGCTTGACGAGGTGCAGACTGCGCTCGCGCCGCGCCTGGCTGACCTCACCGGCGAACCCCTCGATATTGGCGATCTCTGCCTGCTCGGCGAGCCGGATCAGGCCGCGCCCTTCCGGCTCATCGCGCGCTGCGCCCTTGCCGCCTGAGCCTCCAGCACATCGATAAAGGCCTGCGTCGCGTGCGCGAGCGGCCCGGAATTGTCGACAATCGTGACGCTATCCGATGGACTGACCACCGCGCCGGCGTGGGTGGCGCGCGAGAGCCTCGCGCCGATCTGCTCTGCGGTTTCACGCCCGCGCCGCTGGAGCCGCGCCTCAAGAATATCCTGTGTGACATGAACATGCACGGCATGGCTGCGCGGCCAGACCGAGAGCGCCGTGCTGATGACACGCCGCGAGATGTTGACCACGACAACGCGGCCAGCGCGCAAGTGCTCACGCGCCGCGACTGGCACGCCGTAGGCCAGCCCGTGTGCCCGCCACGCAAGCAGAAAGCCGCCGCGCGCCTCGATATCATCGAACGCCGCAAGCGACACTTCCTGGACCTGTTCGCTCACATCGCTGGCCCGTGTCACCACCCGGCGGGGAAAGACAAAACGCGAATCGCTATGGAAATGCGCGCGCGCCGCGCCGATCAGCGTATCCTTGCCCGCGCCCGACGGGCCGGCGACCAACACAAGCACGCCCGGCTTGGTCTCATCCTCCCCCGCCATCACGCAATCCGTTCGCCCGCGCACCACACCGCACGCACGCCAGGAAGCCCGCCGCGATCATCCACGCGAATCAGATCAGCACGCTGCCCGACGGCGATCTCGCCGCGATCATCGAGGCCGATTGCCCGCGCCGGATTGCGCGTGGCCATTGCCACAGCCTCGGGCAGGCTGATCCGCTCGCAAACGCGCGGCAACAGAAGCATCGCGTGGCCCAGCGCGGCTGGCACATAATCGCCGGACAGCACGTCGAGCGTGCCGGCTTCGGCAAGCTCCAGCGCGTTGACATTTCCCGAATGCGAGCCGCCACGCACGATATTCGGCCCGCCCATCAGCACCGCCTGCCCTGCCCCATGCGCCGCGCGCGCTGATTCTAGCGTGGTCGGAAACTCTGCGACCGAGACACCGTCGGCGGCGGCTTCGGCCACATGCGCCTCAGTCGCATCGTCATGGCTGGCGAGCACCAGCCCGCGCTCGTGCCCCCAGCGCACTGTCTGCGCCCGGTTGCGCGCGCTGTAGCGTTCCTGGTCGGCCTTGCGCTCGGCGATAAAGGCTGCAAGCTCGGCATCCGACATGTTGAACTTGCCCTGATAGTAGGTCGCGTAGCGCTCCTCGTCGGTAAACTGGCGCTGGCCCGGCGTGTGGTCCATCAATGAGAGTATGCGCAACCGCGCGTGCTCCAGCAGCGGCCCCAGCAGCTCCAGCATTCCGCCATAGCTGAGTTCGCAGCGCCAGTGCAGATAATGGTCGGCCTTGAGCGCGCCTGCGCTCACCTGGCGGTCCAGCCCGCTAGCCATCTCATCGAGTAGCGCCACGCGCATGGCATGCGTATGGACCTCGCCGACGCACAGCGCATTGCATACGGTGGTCACGCCAAACGCCGTCATCTCCCGGTCATGATTGATCACCGCGGCATCCACCGGCCATTGCGTGCCGGGGCGCGGCATCACATGGCGCTCCAGATTGTCGCTGTGCAACTCGACCAGGCCAGGCAACAGCAAATCGCCGTCGAGATCCTCCGCCTGCCGCAAATGGCTTGGCGCGTCATCGACTGCAGCGATTTCCCCATCGCGAATCACGACCGAGCCGTCGATCACCGCCTCAGGCAGAACAATTCGCGCATTACTCAAAATTTGCTCGTTTTTCGATAAGCTTCTTTGCATCAATGGTTCCAAATGTGTGGCGAGGGGTTCTTTGGGTGGTCGGCACCTCAACGCAGTACAATATCGTATCAGCCGCGTGTGGCCGCCCGATGAAAGCGCCGCGGCTTTCCCCAGCACATGGCTGTATCCGAAGCGCCGCAGTGTGGCTGTGTGGTGTTTGCATGTGTCAAGATATTTTCTTGTCTCAGCCTTTTTTTCGTCACACCCACGCGACACTAATATCACATCAAACAGGCCAACAACGGCGGACGCGATCAAACACGGCGCATAGCTGAGCGAAACGGGTCAAGCAACATGCCTGATTACGGTGACATTCTACAGTTCCTGGCGCAGACACCGCCGCAGAGCGATGCGGAACGGCAGATGCACGCCTCGCTGCTGGAACTGATTGCGGAGTGCTTGCGCTCGGACGACACACAGGCTCTCGCGGAGGCGCGACAGGTGCGCGATTGCTTCCCAGATCGCTCGATGGCTTTGCGGCTGTCATGACGGCCGCCACGGGTCGCGTAAAGGTTGCGTAGGCGTAAGCGTTGCGTTGTCCGCGTCGATGAGTTGCGTTCAGTATGGGTGGCGTGAAAGTTCTGTAACCCGAGATGCCGCGCCGGTTGACGGCGCAGGGGAGCAGCGGTGTCAGCCGTTCTGCTTCCGACTGACCGGCAACGGCCAAGCGTCTCTGGCCAATAAGATGCCAGGCCGACCCAGACTTCGTGCTGCGGATCGGCCTGGCGACCTGAAGGCTGCGTGTCTCTGCCGCGCGTATCTGCGGCTCCCGCGTGTCCCAACTGCCGCCGCGCGCAAGCTCGCCCCTCGCTTGCGCGCGGCGTGCACGGCGCTAACCGGCCGGCCGGAACCGGCCTACGGCTCGAGACGCGCAGTGCAGTAGAAATATCGAGTTGAGAGACGGAGCCATCGTGCCCGTCATACCCCGCCCCCCGCTCGGGCTCCGTCTCTCGCCCCCTGCTCGCCATCCCCATCCGATCTAGTCACTGTAAGTGACCTGAAAGCTTCATTGACCCGGTTATCCCGCATCATGTCGAGGGCGGCTCAGCACGGGCGGCTTGGCGCTCCCGGCGAATCAGATCGGCGAGTAAAGCGCGCAGGCGCGGCGGCGACGCTTCGACATACGGGAGCGGCCGGCATTGCGACAGCGTGGCTAGCCCAATGCGCGCGGTGAAAGCGCCGTTGACGATCCCTTCACCCAGGCGTGCGGAGAGCCGCGCCGTGAGGCCGTGCCCAACCACCTGCTGAACCAAATCATCACCTAGCGCCACGCCACCAGTGACCGCCAGATGCGCGATAACCATCCGCGCCAGCCGCATCAGTCCGAAAAAGCCGGGCCGGCCACCATATAGCGTCGCCAGCCGGCGCATCAGCCGCAAGTTTTCGTAGGCCGCGAAACCGACATCAACCAGCGCGGACGGACTGATCGCGGTGATGACTGACACCCGCCGGGCCGAGGCCGCGATCATGGTGCTGGCGCGCCGATCGAGCGGCTGCAACAGTTCGCGCTCCGCCAGCACCATCAGGCCGCGCGGGTCGATCACGTCGCCGCGATGCTCGCGGAAACGGCGAAGCTGCCAGGCCATGTCCGCGCGGTCGTCAAGCAGGCGCTCCAGCGATGAGGTCACACCACGAACGGCCTTGATCCGGCGGCGCTCCGGCTCACCCTTATCCTCCGCCGCTGCCAGAGCACTGTTGGCCCGCGCGCGCAGCCGAGTTACGCGGCCCAGGCGCATCAGCCCCGCGATCTCAGCAATCAGCAGCATAAATGCGGATAAGCCCGCCAGGATCGCCAGCCCAAGCGCCGCCCACCCCAGCCAGCCGCCGCTTGCGAATAGCGCCGTGACAGTCTGTAAAGCCCACGAGACGAGCGCCAGCGCAACCAGCAGATCGGAAGAGCACACGTCTGAACTCCAGTCACGTGAAACGATCTC
>CAYVFK010000182.1:0-4361 GCA_964450925.1 uncultured Hyphomicrobiaceae bacterium
TCATGGCGCAGACCGGCGACCCGACCGGCACAGGCACCAGCGGCTCGAACTATCCTGATTTGCCGGCCGAATTCTCCAACGTGCCGTTTGAGGAAGGGACGATCGGCATGGCCCGCACTGCCGACCCGAACAGCGCCAACAGCCAGTTCTTCATCGTGTTTGAAGAAGCTCCGCACCTGAATGGCTCGTACACCGTTTGGGGCCGCGTGGTCGATGGCATGGAGCATGTTCACAACATCAAGAAGGGTGATCCGCGATCCGGCGCGGTTCAGAACCCGGATACGATCGTCAAGATGCAGCTTGCCGAAGATGCATCCTGACGGCTTGACGGGCGCGCGGTGAGCGGTCCGGAGACGACATTCGGCGGTCTGCGCCTCGACGATTTCGACTACGACCTGCCCGAAGACCGCATCGCACTGCGCCCGGCGAACCCGCGCGACAGCGCTCGGCTGCTCGTAGTGCGCCCCGGCGCGGAAACGGAGCTTGAGGACCGCATCGTCTGCGATCTGCCAGACATCCTTACTCCTGGCGACACGCTGGTCTTCAACGACACGCGCGTAATCCCCGCCCAGCTCACCGCCAAACGCGTTGGCCGCGGCGAGAGTGAGCCAGCCATCGGCATCACCCTGCACAAGCGCGAAAGCGGCAACCGCTGGCGCGCTTTCGCCAGACCGGGCCGCAAGCTGATGGAAGGCGACCGGCTGGCCGTTCAAGGGCTGGAGCGCGAGGCGCTGTTCGCGCGTGTCGAAGAGAAATCCGGCGGCGAGGTGCTGCTCGCCTTTGAGGCGGACAGCGCTGCGCTGGACGCCCTAATCGACTCGGCCGGGGCGATGCCGCTGCCGCCCTATATCGCCAGTCGCCGCCCGCCGGACGCCCGCGACCGCGAGGACTACCAGACCATGTTCGCGTCCAAGGAAGGCGCAGTTGCTGCCCCAACCGCTGGACTGCACTTCACGCCGGAGCTGATGGACCGGCTCGCCGCGCGTGGCATCGGCTGGGAAACGGTGACGCTGCATGTCGGCGCGGGCACCTTCCTGCCGGTAAAGGTCGAGAACGTCGCCGATCACCGGATGCATTCGGAGTGGGGCGAGATCAGCGCCGAGACGGCGGCAACACTCAACGAAACGCGCGCGCGGGGCGGGCGCGTCATCTGCGTCGGCACGACGGGCTTGCGCATTCTTGAGACCGCAGCGACGCCGGCCGGTCAGATCGCCCCGTTCTCTGGCGAGACCGACATCTTCATCACGCCCGGCCACAAATTCCGCGCGATCGATGCGCTGATGACCAACTTCCACTTGCCGCGCTCGACGTTGATGATGCTGGTCGCAGCGTTTTCGGGGCTGGAGCGGATCATGCGCGCCTATCAACATGCGCTCGAACACAGCTACCGCTTCTACTCCTACGGCGATGCCTGCCTGCTCTGGCCCGACCCAGCAGCCAAGCCATGAGCGCGCTCAACTTCGACATCCACGCCCGCGACGGTGAGGCGCGCACCGGTGAAATCACCACCGCGCGCGGCGCCATCCGCACGCCCGCCTTCATGCCGGTCGGAACCGCGGCGACGGTCAAGGCAATGTTTCCCGATACCGTGCGCGATTCCGGCGCGGACATCATCCTTGGCAACACCTACCACCTGATGCTGCGCCCCAGCGCGGAGCGCGTCGCGCGGCTTGGCGGCCTGCACCGCTTCATGAACTGGTCCGGGCCGATCCTCACAGACAGCGGCGGGTTCCAGGTCATGTCGCTGGCCAAGCTGCGCAAGCTCAGCAAGGACGGCGTCACCTTTCAGTCGCATATCGATGGCAGCACCCATCTGCTGACGCCAGAGCGCGCGGTCGAAATCCAGTGCCTGCTGGGCAGCGACATCCAGATGCAACTCGACGAGTGCCCGCCCTATCCGTGCACGCGCGAGGAGGCGGCCTCAGCCGTGGAACTGTCTCTGCGCTGGGCCGAACGCGCGCAAGGAGAGTTCGCCAAGCGTGCCGCACCGCATCAGGCGCTGTTCGGCATCGTGCAGGGCGGTATCCACCCGGATTTGCGCGCGCGCTCGGCCAAGGCGTTGGTCGCAATGGATTTTCCCGGCTACGCCATCGGCGGGCTGGCCGTCGGCGAAGGCGCATCGCTGATGCTCGACACGCTGGCAAACACCACGCCGCACCTGCCCGCACACAAACCGCGCTACCTGATGGGGGTCGGCACGCCGCTTGACATCATCGAGGCGGTCGCGCGCGGCGTGGACATGTTCGACTGCGTGATGCCCACGCGCTCCGGGCGTCACGGCCAGGCCTTCACATGGGAAGGCAAACTGAACCTGAAGAACGCCGCGCACGCTGACGACCCTGCCCCGCTCGACCCCCAGAGCGACTGCCCCGCCGCGCGGGATTATTCCCGCGCTTATCTGCACCATCTGGTCAAGGCCGGCGAATACCTCGCGCCGATGCTGCTGAGCTGGGCGAATGTGGCGTTCTATCAGCAGCTTATGCGTGAAATCCGCGTGGCGATCCGCGAAAACCAGCTCGACGATTTGCGCGCGCGCATCCGCATCGCTTACGGCCAAGCAAGCGCGGAATAGTTGGCGGGCGCGCTCGGGCGTGTTGCGTGCGGCGCCAATTCAGGATTAATGAGAGTTAACATTGCGCAAGTTGCTCGCGGGCGTGGGCGGATTTTTTGGGGGACGTTATGAGAGTGCTGACCATTTTTGCGATTACGCTACTAGCGCCCCTTGCCGCGCTGGCCGACAACGCGCCATGCGGCGCGCCTCCGTCGCTTGACAACGCCGAGGCTGCACGCGCGATCATCCAGAGTGTTGAGATGGAGCTTGGCGACGCGGCGGTGGACGCGTCGTTCACGATGCGCGCCCGCCCACGCGTCGCGGCCCTGACCACGCAATACGGTTTGCCGCGCGACCAGATCCTCGCATTCTACGTCTTCCAGATCTGCACGGCGCTGAATGAGCGGGGCATGGAGACGGGGGCGTTGAACGAGGCGCTGTCGCGCGCCAGACAGGCTCTTGCCGAACCCGCTCCTGGCGTCGCCGCGCAGACCGCGACGGCCGAAGCGAACGGCGGGAGCGAAAGCGCCCCAACTGCTGAGGTTGCCGAAGCGCCCGCACCAAGCGCCGCAGCCCCGGCCCGGCCATCCGCGCAATTCAACAACAACGCAACGAGACCCGACGGTTTCGCGATCAGGCAGATGCAGGCCCCGAACACCGTCACCCGGTTGAACCAGCAAGGCGTCGCGAACCAGGCAAGGCGCAACAATTATAGCATTGACAGCCGGGGCATCGCCCAACGCGGCGCCGCTCCCCCAGCGCAGGTAGCGCCACGCGGCACCGTTTCCCAGTTCGGAGTAGGCGGCGGTGGCGGTGTGGTGATCGGCTCCGGTCAGTCTCAAGGCAACACCGCGAATGCGCGGATCGAACGCACGCCGGCCACCACCCAGCGCATGGCCCGCCCAGACCCGCAAGCTGTCACCAGCGCGCCAGAAGCAGCGCCAGCCGACAGCGCCGAGGATGCCCCCGCGCCGGCTGCCGCTCCCGCCGTGGTGGCGGCTGCGCGCCCTGCAGCCCAGCCTACCAAGGGCGCTTGCCCGGAGCGCGGGGTGCTCGGCCCGGAATGCTTCGATGTGGATGCCGCGCTGGAGCAGTTGCGCGACCGGCCGGTGGAGTACAACCATCCGGAGCAGATGATCAAAGGCCAGGCGACCGAGATAACGCTGGTCCTGCGCACGGATTTCACCGAAGAAGGACTGCCCGAAGATGTGTCGCGGGCCTTCGAGGGCCTTCAGGGCGACGTCCGGCAGCAGCGCGCAAAGATCTCAAACATCATGTCGGCGCGGCTGCGCGGACGCGATTTCGAGGTTGACCCGCGCGGGATGCAGGAACGCACGATCACCTGGCGCCGGCCAGTGGAATGGTCCTGGTATGTGACTCCCAAAGCTGGCGGCGAGGCCAAACGGCTGGAGCTTGAACTCTACGCGCACATCATCAATCCGCAGGGCGAGACCCAGCCGCCGGTGCTGATCAAGACGCTCGACGCGACAATTGATGTGGACGTGCGCACACTTGACTGGATCGTGGAGCAGGCCCGCGCCTTCGAGCCGATCTACGCCATCGCTGCGGCGATCATCGGCCTGTTCACCGCACTGTTGACGCTGTGGCTGCGCCGCAAGCCCGCCCATCCCGGCGATGGACCGCCTTCGGGCATCACGACCTCACAGGCCCCGCCCCAGCCGCCGCGTCGCGTGAGCGACATGAGCAGTGGCGAGGCCGCCGCGGAGGCTGGCCGCAGGGCTGAGGATAACAGCGGCGACGGTCGCGCTTAAAGATTGGCGCGCAAAATCTGCTCAACAAACGCTGGGAC
>CAYVFK010000183.1:0-4349 GCA_964450925.1 uncultured Hyphomicrobiaceae bacterium
CTGTTCGTGCCCGCTGGCGTCGGCGTGATGCTCCATGTCCAGCTTCTCCAGCGCGAATGGCTGCCGCTTACCGCCGCCCTCGTCATCAGCACCCTGCTGACCATCGGCGTCACGGCTGCGCTGATGTCCTGGCTGCGGCCGGGCGGGCCGGAAAAGGACGAGTGATGGAACCGCTCCAGGACCTGCGCGACATCTGGGTCTATCTGAGCGCCAGCCCGCTCCTGCACCTTACGCTGACGCTGGCGGCGTTTCAGGCCGGACAGTGGATCTATGAGCGCGCGAACCTGAACCCGCTGCTCAATCCGGTGCTGATCGCGGTCGTGCTGATCGTCGGTGCGCTGGTGGCGACCGGCACCAGCTACGACACCTATTTCGACGGCGCGCAATTCGTGCATTTCCTGCTCGGCCCGGCGACCGTGGCGCTCGCCATCCCGCTTTACCGGCAATTTGCGGAGGTGAAGCGCTCGGCGGGCGCGCTCCTGGTGAGCGTCGTGACCGGCTCGCTCACGGCGGCGGTCTCCGCGCTGGCGATCGGCTGGGTGCTGGGCGTCTCGCGCGACTCGCTGCTCTCGCTCGCGCCGAAATCCGTCACCGCGCCGGTGGCCATGGGCATCACCGAGCAACTCGGCGGCCTGCCCTCGTTGACGGCGGTGCTGGTGATCGTCACCGGCATCCTGGGCGCGATGCTCGGCCCGCCGCTCCTCAACCTGCTGCGCATCCGCAACTGGGCGGCACGCGGCCTTGCGCTCGGCACAGCGAGCCACGGCATCGCCACGGCGCGCGCGCTTCAGGTCAACGAAGTCGCGGGCGCGTTCTCCGGCCTGGCGATGGGGTTGAACGCGCTGGCGACGGCGGTGCTGCTGCCAATCCTGCTCGGGTTCATTTTCTGACGCATTTTCGGTCTATTGGCCATGCTACAACGTCGTTGGCGGGCTTGACCCGGCAACCCAGCCAGTAAGTCCCGGCGCTCGTTGCTTTGGATGCCCGTGTCGAGCACGGGCATGACGGCGTGGGGCCGGTAGAAGAGTTGAGGGAAAAGAAATTTGACGGGGGACATCAGCATCCGCCAGCGCGGATGGCTTGTGCTAGTCGCCGGCGTAGTCGCGATTGCCGCGTTCGTCAGCGAAGCGGAAGCGCGCGAGTGCGGCGACGCTTCGTGGTATGGCGACAGGTTCGCGGGCAAGCGCACGGCGAGCGGTGTGAAGTTCAACCCCAACGCCATGATGGCGGCGCATCGCACCCTGCCGTTCGGCGCGCGCGTGCGTGTGAAGGATCAGCGCAGCGGGCGCAGCGTGACGGTGAAGATCGTGGATCGCGGGCCGCATGTGCGCGGGCGGGTGATCGACGTGTCGAAGGCGGCGGCGCGGAAGCTCGGTATCTTGAGGCGCGGCATCGCGCGGGTGTGCATCACGCGGTAAGCCGCCTCAGCTGATCAGATCGTCGTATTCGGCATGCGTGCCGATCCAGAACCAAAGCAAGCCGTCATCGTGTTCGGCAGCCAGCGCACGATAGCTACGCCCGACACGCACCGACCGAAAGCGGCCGACTTTCTTGAGATGCAGCGAAGGATGATCAGGGTCGTCCTTCAGAAGCTCGAAATTCTTGTCGGCCAGTTTCCGGACTTCGGCGGGAAGTGCGTCATAGGCCTTCCAGAAGTGGGTCGTCGTGAAGTGTTTCAAAGCTTCTTCGCACGCCCGGCCTCGTAATCCGCGATCGACTCTTCCGCGAAGTGGTCGAGCTTGCCTTTCGCCACGTCCTGCTCGAACTGGCGATCCCACTGTTCGGCGTCGAACGCGTGGAACCACTTGCGGAATTCAGCGAGCTCGTCCGCCGGAAGCTCGGCGACGGCCTTTTCGATGTCTTCCAGTTTCATGCGGGCCTCACTCTTGCACGCAGTCTACAGGCAGCGGACCAGCGCGGCCAAGCCATGATTATATGTTGAAATCTCGAAGGCGGCGACGCGCAAGCTCGGCTTTACCGGGCGCGGCACCACGCGGGTGTGCATCACGCGGTAATTACTTCAGCCTTGTTACCTGTCTAACACATCCTGAACTGAGCTATTGGCTGTAATGGCCAACCAGCGGCTTTGCGGCCTGTTAGGCTTCACCACGACGCAGCGTCTCTGCCACTAATCATTTGATGTGTTTTCTGCTGACTCTACCCAAGGCGGGTCTGACGTCCCCAGGCGCTGACATAAAAGATCAATTTTAGCTTGCAATCGAAAGAATTCCTTTGTTGTTGACTGCGACGGCCCAGGACGTAAGCATTTCCACCAGCGATGCTGACTTCGCTCTTGCAATTGATTTTGTAAATTTCTTTTCAGGTTTTCCGCGAGTGGAACGAAACCTCCAGACATCCCTCTCAATTCGGCCTCGATCAGCCAACCTGAAACCAACCCAAGCAGTTCTTGGATATCCTGATCTGGCGATTTATGTCTAGTTTTCTGTAGCACAGATGCTTCTCTCTGTAACGAACACGCCAGTCATAACTCGGCTGAAAACCAATACTCTTCGTTCAAGTTTGTTGGCTAATGGTAAAAAATGCTATCCTAGTGTGCATTACAATCACAAATTATCTAGGTATTCCTTAGCCAAACGGATGTGGAGACTCCCATTCACTTGTATTCCAGCATTAAAGACCTCCTCGCCTTGCGGGGTAGAGGATTTATAGAGAATAAATTTCCCGCCATATTTCCGGGTCTCCTCGTCGTCCCCGGGAAGCCATACAGGAAGCCACGCTACGATATTATCATTATTTCTTTCAAATCGAAACTTCGAAAACTTCTGGTTAGTGTAAAGCTTGTGATATATGCTTACAAGCTCTTTAACTGACTCTGCATCTACCTTTCGCCCGTGCAAATCATCTGCCGCAAAAAACTCAAGTACGGCTTGCTCTGGTACGGGCGCATCAAGCTTAACCAAGGCGCAGAAATCGATCTCGTTCGGCGCACGTACAGCTTCTTTGAAGCTATCCAATAAATTTTGTCTTGCGATATCATTTTGATACATAAGGTTCTCCCGCTGAGTTGCGCTCAAACAACATCCGACTGAGGTTCACTTGTTGTTTTTCCTCGCTGCGTTGTCAACCAGGTAAATTCCACGCAATTCGCTGGCGCTTGGCTTCTCTCCATCTTGAGCAGGTTTCTTACTTAGTGGAAGTTCTGGTCTGAGATCAATGCCTCGATTATTCGTTATTTTGTTGTTTTTATGTTCGAATCTCGTCGCAGATCCCTCATCTTTTACAGCAATGGAAGTTTTCTGTCTGTGCGACAAACGTTGCACTGTTTTCGTTATTTCCCTACGACTTCTATGAGGCTGCTCAGAACTGTTGAGATGTTGCTCCTTGATCTGCCAAAGCGTTTGTGCCAAAGAGCTTGCGAGATGTGCAACTCGCTTCTTGAATGTGACACATGACTTCGGCGCGTGCAGGCCAACAGGTGCCAGTGTTGCTGGGTCAGAGAAATCCACTGCCACTGGCCGGTACAGTCCGTCAAAGTATTCATTAGCAATATTTTGCAAATCATACTCATGCAGATTGTCGTCTGGTTTGAATTCAAGCCAAACAGGGATAAATGTTCGCCGCATTTCAGGTGGAATTATCCCGGTTGGTGAAGAGCGTTTGGCCGAGAGCCAATATTGACGCTCTAATTTGCAGTAATCGCTTGTGCAATACCAAGGACTCCAGAGCATTGCAAAAGTTGCTGAGCTGTCCAACGTATTTTTTATCGCGTCTGGTAGATGGTCAGCAGCATGTAGTTCATTTTTACCCGCACTGTCGCGATCAAAATAAATAGACGGAGGCATTGGGCGCTTAACGTCGGAACCTGAACCTGTGACGCCGATGACATATGGCAGCTGATCAGTAAGTTCCTCATAAATCGCCTCGGCGTAGCTCTTTATGGGTGGCGGGGAAGCCGCATAGGAGATGAATACATCATACTGGTAAGGGTCACCAACATATGACGGCATTCATTATGCTCCTCGCGACCGCGCGATAAAGGTGCGCTGGCAAAAAAGGCGTGGTTCAAACTGCTGACCGCGCAACCCATTGCGTGACTAAAGTCTATGACAAATTGTCCGTATTGTCAGCCTTTCGGTCGCCCGCATTCTCAATATACAACCTCTCGCCCATCTCGCGAAACTTCTCGCTCATCTCCTCCATGCCCTTTTCGCGCGCATCCTCCACCGGCGCGTTCAGCTTCGCCGCGTAGTCGCGCACCTGCTGGGTGATCTCCATCGAGCAGAACTTCGGCCCGCACATCGAGCAGAAATGCGCCACCTTGTGCGCGTCCTTGGGCAGCGTCTCGTCGTGATAGGCGCGCGCGGTGTCCGGGTCGAGGCCGAGGTTGA
>CAYVFK010000184.1:0-4320 GCA_964450925.1 uncultured Hyphomicrobiaceae bacterium
TGAGCGCGCGGGCGATGGCGACGCGCTGCTGCTGCCCGCCGGACAACGCCTCCGCGCGCTTCATGGCCTGATCGGCGATGCCCAGCCGGTCGAGGGCGGCCAGCCCGTCAGCGATGTCCTGCCGGCCGAAAATGTTGAACATGCTGCGCACGGTGCCGTGGCCGTTCAGCCGGCCGAGCATGACGTTGGTAATCACGTCGAGGCGCGGGACGAGATTGAACTGCTGGAAGATCATCGCGCAATCGCGCTGCCAACGGCGCAGGGCACGCCCGCGCAGGGCCAGCACGTCGCGATCTTCAACGATGACCTGGCCGGCGGTGGCCTTGGTGAGGTGATTGATGATCCGCAGGAATGTGGATTTGCCTGCGCCGGATCGCCCAATGACACCCACCATCATCGGCCGTTCGACGGTGAAGGAGACATCCTTCACTGCAACAACTTCCCCGAACTCTTTGCGAACGTTGCGAAATTCGATCAAGACGCGCCCTCGCTTCGTGGCTCTGCGCATTATCAATCACGCTCATGTTAGAGGTTTATGACAATTGATTAAGGCGCCTGAGCAAATCTGAATTGTTATCTCCAATAAGTTCGAACTGAGGTATTGCATTTTCGGATGACATCTGTATGAAGGCCGCAAAGAGAAGCGAGCACAGGCGAAATGGCTGAGACCACCGAGGAAAACATACCGCGACGCGCGAAGCTGTCGCTGAACGAGCTCGAAGCGTTCGTCGCGGTGGTCGAACAAGGCAGCTTTTCGCGCGCCGCCCTGTGGCTGGGGCTGAGCCAGCCGACGGTTTCGCAGCGCGTGCAGACACTGGAGACGGGCTGTGGATTGCGCCTGCTGGACCGGGCGCAGGGTGTCAGGCTCACAGCGTCCGGGCGCGAGATTTACAACAAGGCCCGCGCGGTGCTCGCTGGCGCACGCGACATCGAAGCGACGGCGCAGGAGCTTGGCGCAATGGCGCGCGGCCGGTTGAAGGTGGGGTTTTCCACGCCGTCGGTCGCCATGAGCGTGTTGGCGTGCCTGAAGATCGAGCATCCGGCTGTCGAGATCACTTCGCGCCAGGGTAATACTGCCGAGCTTTTGAAAATGATCGCTGCGTGCGAAATCGATGTGGGCGTTATGACGCTGCTGGATGTGCCCGACGCGGTGCGTGCCGAACTGATCGCGCCACAGCGGCCGCTGCTTTGCGTTGGTATCGGATCCCTGTTGGCCCACCTGAATTCGATCACGCTCGCCGAACTCGCAGACCAGACGCTCATCCTGCGCGAGGATGGTTCGCTGACGCGCCAAGTGGTCGAGATGGCATGCCGGGACGCGGGGCTTGCGCTGCGCGCGCCGCTGGTGATGCCGACCCGCGAGGCGGTGAAGGAAGCTGCGGCGGCCGGGCTAGGCGTCGGCGTTATCCTCTCCGGTGAAGTTGGCAGCGATACCCGGCTGAAAACACTCGAAATCACGGATTGCACCAGCGCTGGCGGCGTCTATGCCGTTGGCCTGAGCGAGACCGAGGGGCTGCCCCTGATCGACGCATTTTTCGACGCGTGCGCGCAGGCCGATCTCGATAATGCCGAACCAACACTTTCATCCGCTCATAAAGAGGCCACGACATGACAGACGCCAGTATTGCAACATCGCCGGATGCCCCGCTCGGCAGCGTGCTCAGCCATATGGTCGAGACACACGGCGCCGATCTTTATGGCGGAGAGCCGGTCACACAGCTTCAGCATGCGCTGCAATGCGCGCAACTCGCAGAATCCGAAGGCGCTTCGCCCGCGCTGATTACCGCGGCGCTGCTGCATGATGTCGGCCATATGCTGGATGATGACTTCGATGATGCGCCGGACCACGACGAGGATCGGCGGCACGAAGAGCTGGGCGACGCTTTCTTGTCCAAATGGTTCGGCGCTGATGTCACCGAGCCGGTACGCCTGCATGTCGCCGCCAAACGTTATCTCTGCGCGGTCGAGCCCGATTATCACGATGCGCTCTCGCCAATGTCGCAGCATTCGCTGATGCTGCAGGGCGGCCCGATGAGCGAGGCTGAAGTCGCGGCATTCGAGGCAAACCCCTACGCCCAGGACGCAGTGCGGTTGCGCCGCTGGGACGATCGCGGCAAGGACCCCAGCATGAAAACCGCGACGCTCGGCTACTTCCTCAGCTACGCGATACGCTGCGTTCGGCTGAAAAGCGCTGATCGGGGCGATGTCTGAACAACACAGCGCCACCCGGCGTCAGGCGCTGATGCGGGTGTGCGCGAAGGCGACTGAGGCCGAGATCGCGCGGGCGCTGGAGTCGCTCGGGCCGCTGCCCGAAGCGGAAGATATACGCGCGCCGGAACAGGGGCTGGTGATGCTGCGCGGGCGCATCGGCGGGGACGGCGCCCCGTTCAATCTGGGCGAGGCGACGGTCACGCGCGTGGCTGTGCGCATCGGCGAGACTTTGGGTTACGGCTACTTGCTCGGCCGCTGCCCGGAAAAAGCGCGGCTGGCGGCGATCGTCGATGCGCTCGGGCAGGAGGAGGCGTGGCGCGCGGAGCTTGAAGAGGCGCTGGTCGCCCCCGTCAGACAGCGGCGCGCGGCCGAGCAGAAGGCCGAGGCGGCCGAAACGGCTGGCACGCGCGTCAACTTCTTTACGCTGGTGCGCGGAGAGGACGACAAATGAGCGCGGTCCATGCCGCCTTCGCCGATCCGGCGCGCGAGAGCCAGCAAGTCTTTCGCGCGATCATGAACGCCATGGCGCGTCCTGGTATCGTAGTGGCCGTACACACCGGTTTCTCGCCGCCCGCCCCGCTCACTGCAGCGGCTGCGGCGGTCCTGCTCGCGCTGGCTGATTTCGAGACGGCGGTATGGCTAGACGCCGCCGAGCGCGATGCGCAGCAATTCCTGCGCTTTCACACCGGCGCGCGGCTGATCGAGGAGCCTGCGCTGGCCGATTTCGCGCTCCTCACCGATCCGCAGGCCTCCCCGGCGCTGGAAACCTTCGCGCAAGGAACGCCGGATTACCCGGACCGCTCCGCGACGCTCATCATGCAAGTGGAGGGGTTCGGGCAGGACTGGCCGCTGACCGGGCCAGGCATCGACGGCGAAACACGCTTCAGCGCCGCCCCGCTTCCGGATGATTTCGGCAAGCAGTGGCGCGACAACCATGCGCGCTTCCCGCAAGGCGTTGACATCATTTACGCGGGGAGAGGCGAGGTCGCGGCGGTACCGCGCAGCACGGGGATCGTGGAGGCCGGCTGATGTACGTGGCGGTAAAAGGCGGCGAAGCGGCGATCGCGGCTGCGCACGACCTGCTGGCAAAGGCGCGGCGCGGCGATCCCAACGTGCCGGAGATCACGGTCGCGCAAATCCGCGAACAACTCAGCCTGTCGGTTGACCGCGTGATGTGCGAGGCCTCGCTGTATGACCCCGACCTTGCGGCGCTGGCGATCAAGCAGGCGCGCGGCGACCTGATCGAGGCGATTTTCCTGGCGCGCGCCTTCCGAACCACGCTGCCGCGCTTTGGCTATTCGCAGCCGGTGGACACCGCGGCGATGACGATCCGCCGGCGCATTTCCGCGACCTTCAAGGACTTGCCAGGCGGGCAGGTCCTTGGGCCGACCTTCGACTATACCCACCGGCTGCTGGACCCGTCGCTGATGGAGGGCGGCAACAAACCCGCTGCGCCCGTTCCGGAACCCGCGCAGGAGCCGCTCGAACCCGCGCCGCATGTCTGCGCGCTGCTCGGCCGCGACGGGCTGATCGAGCCGAACCAGCCAGACAGGAACGCGCCGGTCCATGACGTGACGCGCGGTGCGCTCGACTTCCCGGCCCCGCGCGATCTGCGGCTTCAGGCGCTGGCCCGCGGCGACGAGGGCTTCCTGCTCGCACTGGGCTACTCCACCCAGCGCGGCTATGGCCGCACGCACCCGTTTGCCGGCGAAATCCGTATGGGCGCGGTCGAGGCGTCCTTCGTCCCCGAAGAGCTTGGCTTCGAGGTGCCGCTCGGCGAGGTCACGCTGACCGAATGCGAGATGGTCAATCAGTTCGCCGGTTCAGCCGAAGCGCCGCCGCAATTCACGCGCGGCTATGGGCTGACGTTCGGCCACAGCGAGCGCAAGGCGATGGCGATGGCGACGGTCGACCGCGCGCTGCGCGCCGAGGAGCTGGGAGAGCCGGTGACCGCCCCGGCGCAGGATGCCGAATTCGTGCTCAGCCACGCCGACAACGTGCAGGCCACCGGCTTCGTCGAGCATCTCAAGCTGCCGCATTACGTGGATTTCCAAGCCGAACTCGCGCTGGTGCGCCAGCTCCGCAAGGAGTGGGAAGAGCGGGGCGCGG
>CAYVFK010000185.1:0-4294 GCA_964450925.1 uncultured Hyphomicrobiaceae bacterium
CCGCTGGTTCGCCGGTCACCGTCCAGCGACTGCCAAGGTTTCCGGTGCGCGTCATGGCTCCGGCCGAGTGTGCCTTGGCCTTGATCCTTAGCCGCTGTTGCGCAAACCCGCGGCGATCCCGTTGATGGTGAGTTGAATGCCTCGCAGGATTTTCGGATCGTCCACGCCGGCCCGGTGCTTGCGCAGCAGGTCGATCTGCAGGTGATTGAGCGGGTCAATGTAGGGGAAGCGGTTGCGGATCGACCGCTCTAGCATAGGGTTTCCGGCGAGCAGTCGGTCATGGGCTGTGATGGATAGGATCGCCTCGACGGAGCGCGCATGTTCCGCCTCGATCCTGGCAAAAATGCGTTCGCTCAACGCCTGATCCTGGACCAACTCGGCATAGCATCGGGCGATCGACATATCCGTCTTGGCTAACACCATGTCGATGTTGGAGATCTGCGTGCGGAAGAATGGCGTCGTTTCGTAGATCTCCCGCAGGATATCCATGCCATCAGCCGGATGCTCGTTGCACCAGTGCGCCACTGCGCTGCCGAAGCCGTACCAGCCGGGCAGCATCACCCGGCTCTGCGACCAGCTGAACACCCAGGGGATCGCGCGTAAATCCTCGATTCGACCAAGTGTTTTGCGCGATGCCGGGCGCGAGCCGATGTTCAGCGTCGCGATTTCGTTGATGACAGTGGAGTGCCAGAAATACTCGGCGAAGCCCGGCGTCTCGTAGACCAGCGCGCGGTACGCCACGAACGCGGCCTGCGACAGCGACTCGAGCGCATCGCGTGACTGCGGGAGAGAAGCGGCGGTTCGCGCCATACTGTTGGCAGCAGGCGCTCTCGGCAACGAGGCTTCTAGCGTGGCGGCGACTTGAATCTCCAGGTTGCGCCGACCCAGATGCGGGTTGGTGTACTTGCTGGAGATGATTTCGCCCTGCTCAGTCATGCGGAACTGGCCGTTCACCGCGCCCTCGGGCTGTGCGAGGATCGCTTCATAGCTTGGCCCACCGCCGCGCCCGACCGCGCCACCGCGCCCGTGGAACAGCCGTAGCCGCACGCCGCGTTTGCCGAACAGGTCGATCAGCTTCTCTTCGGCTTTGTGCAACTCCCAGCCGGAGGTGAAATAGCCGCCGTCTTTATTGCTGTCGGAATAGCCAAGCATTACCTCTTGCACGTGGCCGCGCGCTTCGAGCAGCCGCCGGTACAACGGTAACGCCAGCAGCCGGTCCATGATGCCGGTGCAGTTGCGCAAGTCTGCTATGGTCTCGAACAACGGCACGATGTGCAGGCCGGGCGCGTTCGCGGGCGAAAGCAGGCCGGTCTCCTTGAGCAGCACGGCGAGTTCCAGCAGGTCGGAGACGGATTCGGTGTTCGAGATGATCGAGGTGGTGATAGCAGCCGGTCCGAGCCGTGCGCGCCCCTCTGCCGCGCACTCGAATATCGCCAACTCGCGCTGCGTGACTTCGGAGTAATCCCAGTCGCGGCGCACCAGTGGGCGCGGCTCCCGCAGTTCCTGGCAGAGCAGTTCGATGCGCGCGTCCTCGTCCAGCGCTGTGTAATCGAGATCCTCGCGCACCGCGGCGAAGAGTTCAGCGATGACATGCTGGTGCACGGCCGAGTTCTGTCGCAGATCGAGGCTTGCCAGATGAAAACCGAAGCAATCCACCGCCCGGCGCAGATAGCGTAATCGGCCACGCGTCAACCGGCCGGAGCCGTTCTCCAGCAGTGAGGCATGGATCGTATCGAGATCGGCAGCGAAATCGCGCGCCTGGCCATAGGCCGGCTGATGGTTAGCTGCGACGCTCGTGTCCCCGAGCAGCCGCAACTCGGTGGCCGCGAGCCGCTGGCGGATGACGATGATCGCGCGACGGTATGGCTCGACGCACAGATGCACGTTGTCTTCGCCGTACTGATCGGCGAGTGCGGTCAACGCAGGCGAGGCGGTCACCAGACGGCTGGATAACGACAATTCGCCTTCCAGCTTTGCCAGCTCCGAATGGTAGTAGCCGATGACCTTGCGCGCGTGCCGGTCCAGTGTCTCGCGCAGAATGTCCTCGGTCACGAAAGGGTTGCCGTCGCGGTCTCCTCCGATCCAGCTGCCGATGCGCAGAAAACAGGGCAGGTCGCGGTCATCCGCGCGCGGCGGAAGCCCCGCATGAAGATGCGTTTCGTGCCGATCATTGCCACGGCGAATCGTGTTGAGTTGGTCGCCCAGCGATTCGTGCAGTCGGGGCACCTCCTTGAAAAAGGTGTAGTCGTAGTAGCTCAGGCCGTTCTCGACCTCGTCCAGCACGGTCAGCTTGGTCTGACGCAGCAGATTGGTCTGCCACAGGCCCAGCACGGCGCGGCGCAACTTGTCCAGAAGTTCTTGGTGTTCTTCCTCGGTCCGGCCACCACGGTCGAGCTTGTCAAGCAATTCGGCCATCTGAAGTTCGCGGCGCATCGTTGATTGCCGGCGTACCTCCGTCGGGTGGGCGGTCAGCACCGGGCTGATAAGCGCGCTGTCAAGAAGCCCGGCGATGTCATCCGCCGTCCATCCAGCCTCCAGCATCCGATCGAGCGCATGGGCCACCGAGCCAGGGCGCGGCGGTGAGCCGGCGATCGCGTGAGCGCGTGTGCGGCGAATGTGGTGCTCGTCTTCCGCCATATTGGCGAAATGCGAGAAATAGCTGAACGCGCGTGTGACGATGATCGCCTGATGCGGTGCGAGCGTGCTGACCAGATCGGTCATCTCCGCGCGGCCGCTGGGGTCGTCGCGCCGATGAAAGCGCACCGCGGCGCGGCGAATATTCTCGATCAGCCCGAAGACTTCCTCGCCCTCCTGCTCGCGCACGGTGTCGCCAAGCAGCTTGCCAAGCAGGCGGATGTCATTTTCTAGCGGCAGATCCTTTTCCGGGCCGGTCATCAGGCGACTGACTGGATCGTGCACTGCGGCAGCGGTGGTCATGCGCACCTCCGTCTTACGTGTGAACGCGACGGCGAGCGGGCCACCGCGTAAGCAGTCCCAAGCCGCAACTGTGCCGCGGCTAAACCAGAACCACGTTGTGCGCCTTTTCCAGTTCTGGCAAGAGGCGCGGCATAGCCGAACGCACGATGCCAACTCCCGCGATGGTCTCGAACCACAGCGCGTGGGCGAGCGCCATCTGATCAACGCCAACCGCTGGGTCCGCGATCAGGATCGCGTGGGGCTGCATGACGTTCAAGGTCCGGTTGTCAATGCGCAGACCGGTATCGCGCAGACCGGTATGCGGCTCGATTGCCACGACAATATCGGCGATCGACAGCAGCGCCTCGACATCATCGGCGAGGTGATAACCGTGACCGGCCGCAATGTCGCGCGAATGAGTGTCGTCCGCCGCGCAACTCACCGATACGCCGAACGCCATGCGCAGCCGGTCTGCGAGGGCGCAGTGTTTGATCCCCGGCCCAAGGATGCCCAGACGCAGACCGCGGACGCTGCGCTGCTGGGCTGTTGCATCATCGCCAGCGGCGCAGGCTGCGCGCGCTGCATGGAGGCGCGGTGCCAATTGCAGGACTGTGCCGACAATCCGGTCGGCATCGCTGTCCGGCGTCGCCGTATCGTCTGCGTAAGCCGACAGCGCCGCTGCATCCGCGAACAGTGTCGCAGGTTGGCGCGGGGCGAAGCTGATACTGGCTGCTTCCGCCCCGATTTCATGCCTGATGGAAGCCATGCTGTCTCTCCTAAGCGGCTTGGGCCACAACGCCGGCGACGGTAGTGCCGATGTCCGAGGGGTGCTCGACGATGGTCACGCCGACTTCGCGCAGAATCTCGACCTTCTCGCTGGCGCTCTCGCCAAAGGCTGAGATGATCGCGCCAGCGTGGCCCATGCGCTTGCCTTTGGGGGCGCTGAGGCCCGCGACGTACGCGATCACCGGCTTGGTCATGTGATCATGGATGAAGCGCGCGGCGTCAGCTTCCTGCGGCCCGCCGATCTCGCCGATCATCATCACCGCATGGGTGTCCGGGTCTTCCTCGAACAGCTCCAGGATGTCGCGGAACGAACTGCCGTTGATCGGATCGCCGCCGATGCCGACGCTGGTGGAGACGCCGATGCCCAGCTCTTTCATCTGCGATGCAGCCTCGTAGCCCAGCGTGCCGGAACGCCCAACGATGCCGACATGGCCAGGCTGGTAGATGTGGCCGGGCATGATGCCCATGAGCGCCTTGCCCGGACTGATGACGCCTGCGCAGTTCGGCCCGATCAGCCGCATCTTGCGATCCGCGCGGTAGCGGCGCATGAACCGCTTGACCTGCATCATGTCCTGCGCGGCGATGCCGTCGG
>CAYVFK010000186.1:0-4237 GCA_964450925.1 uncultured Hyphomicrobiaceae bacterium
ATGCAGTGCCACAATGCGTGAGCCGCGAACTGGTGAAATCCGTGCTGGATGACAAGGCGCGGTCGGTATTTCAGGCCAAGGTGCATGTGCACCCGGGGGCGCAGAAGACCGATGGCAAGCAGATGGCGAATGCGCTGCTGCTCTCCGACGAGGCGGAGTTCGACTCCAAGCCGGAGTTGGAAATCTACGCTGATGACGTGGTCTGCGGCCACGGCTCGACCTCCGGCCAGCTTGATGAAGAGGCGATGTTTTACCTGTTGTCGCGCGGCGTCCCGCAGACCGAAGCCCGGGCGCTGCTGATCGCTGCTTTCGTCGATGAAGTGTTCGACGACCTTGAGGATGAGGCGCTGAAAGAGGCGTTAAGCGCGCGCACGGCGGACTGGCTGCGTGACTCAGTCGATGCGCGTGCATAAAGAGTGAGGAAAGCCGAATTGATGGACCAGGCGAATATCGTGCTGACAGACAAGGCGATGCCGGAAACGGTCGGGCCGCTCGACCCGGTGAAGATCCGTGAGGACTTTCCGATCCTTGCGCGGGAGGTGCATGGTAAGCCGCTGGTGTATCTGGACAACGCCGCCTCAGCGCAGAAGCCGAAAGCGGTGCTGGATGCGATCCAACATGTCTACTCACAGGAATATGCCAACGTCCATCGCGGCTTGCACTATCTCAGCAACGCGGCAACCGACGCCTATGAGAACGCGCGCGCCATTACGGCGAAGTTTCTCAACGCGCCTTCGAGCAACGAGATCATCTTCACCAGCAATGCCACCGCGGCGATAAACCTCGTGGCCCAGTCCTTCGGCGGGATGCGGATCGGCGAGGGCGACGAGATCGTGCTCACGATCATGGAGCATCATGCGAACATCGTGCCGTGGCATTATCATCGCGAGGCGCGCGGCGCCAAGCTCAACTGGGTGCCGGTTGGTGATGATGGGTCCTTCAGCCTTGAGGACTTCGAAAAGGCGCTGACCCCGCGCACCAAGATGGTCGCAATCACCCATATGTCGAACGTGCTCGGCACAATTGTCCCGGTGAAAGAGGTGACACGGATCGCGCATGAGCGCGGCATCCCCGTGCTCGTCGACGGCAGCCAGGGCGCGGCGCATCTGCCGGTCGACGTTCAGGACATTGGCTGTGATTTCTATGTGTTCACGGGCCACAAAACCTACGGCCCGTCAGGCGTCGGCGTGCTCTATGGCAAGCGCGAGCACCTTGAAGCCATGCCGCCGTTCATGGGTGGCGGCGAGATGATCGAGTCTGTCGGAACCGACTATGTCACTTATGGCGTGCCACCCTACAAGTTCGAGGCGGGGACGCCGCCGATCGCACAGGTGATCGGGCTGGGCGCGGCGCTGGACTACATGATGACGCTGGGCCGCGAGCGCATCGCCGCGCATGAAGCGCGCTTGGGCGCCTATGCGCATGAGCGGCTGCGGTCGATCAATTCCCTGCGGATCATCGGCGAAGCGCCGGGCAAGGGGGCGATCCTCTCGTTCGACATGAAAGACGCTCATGCCCATGACATGGCGACGATCATGGACCGTTCAGGCGTGGCGGTGCGCGCTGGCCACCACTGCGCCGAACCGCTGATGGCGCGCTTTGGCGTGAACGCGACCTGTCGGGCCTCGTTCGCGGTCTATAACACTACCGATGAGGTTGATGCGTTGGCCGACGCCATCACCCGGGCACAAACCTTTTTCGCGTAAAGGAGAGATGACCATGGATGATCCGACAAGCGAAACCGCAGAGATGCACGCCAAGCCCGCTGAGAACCAAGATGCGCCGTCCAGCAGCGCGAGCGAGGTGGAATCCGCGATCCCCCAGGAGGAATTGGAGCGGATGAGCGCGGATATCATCGCTGCGCTGAAATCGGTCTATGACCCGGAGATCCCAGTGGACATCTACGAACTCGGTCTGATCTACCGCGTCGAGATCGAGGATGATCGGCTGGTCAAAGTCCTTATGACACTGACCGCACCTGGCTGCCCCGTGGCCGGTGAAATGCCGATATGGGTGCAGAATGCCGTTAGCGCAGTGCCGGGCGTCAGTGGCGCGAAAGTCGATCTTACTTTCGATCCGCCATGGGACATGACCCGCATGTCCGAAGACGCGCAGATGGCGCTGGGTATGTTCTGAATTGGGTGCGCGAGAGCATGCCCGCCATTGAATGTTGCGGAACACAGTGGGCAGAACGTCCGGCGCGCATGCGCCAAGGCCATTCCGGTGGACCATCTCCAAGCGCGAGCAGCTCGGTGGCCTGCTGGCCGGCGCGCCCCGCGTCAACCTTCACGAGCGCGGGTTTCTGGGCGATTTACGAAAGATGGCCGCTCGGACCGTCGCGCTGGCGGACGATGCCGATCTCGCCTTTATCGGGCGCACGCCGGAAAACCTGTTCGATTATCTCAGCGGTGCTTTTGCGAATTCACCTGATGCGCCGGGTCTGCATCTGGTCCACTTCTCCTTGCGCTGGGCAGGTGAGGACGGCATCGAGGCAATCGCGCCGGACAGGCTCGCGGGCTTTTTCGCCTATCTCCGGGAAGAAGGTATAGACGCCGCCTCGATCGCCCGCGCGCCGCGCCCACTGGCGCTCGTTGATTTCGTGGCGCGGGGCGGTACGTTGCGGAACCTGATCGCGCTATTGCATTTGCAGGCGGAGCGCGGCGGGGTGGACTGGAACGCGGTCCAGCGTAGACTGCGGGTTATCGGGCTGCGCGTGCGCACGCACAATAGCCCGAACACATGGCGCTGGCAGCAGCATCAAGACTGGCTGGAGATGATACCTGACACCATTATCAAGAATGTCTCGGCCCCTGCCGGCGTGATGTATCATCTTGCCAATGACCAGCCGAAGCTGACTGAACCGTTTCATCCGGGGCGATGGGATGACCCGCCTGGACATGCCGTGCCGATGACGACGGAGCGAAGATATGCGCTGCGCCTTGCGGTCAAGCTTTATGAGACCGGGAAAACCCGCGAAGAAAGAACGCGGCTCGCGGCGGAGATCGTGAGACAGCCGCAAATGCGGCAGAGCGCGACGCGGCGCTTGGTCTCGCGGCTGAAAGGTCGATAAGTCGCTTCAAGACAGACGAGGCGGGGTACGTGACATACCGCTTCAAAATCATTTGCCGGCGTTTGCGACGGGTTGGCAAAGAGCGATGATTACCCCATACTTTCACCAGCGAAACACGCAAGCATGGACGCGAAACTGATGCCATCTCTGAAAGTTATGAGCCTTACAGACCGCGCGGCCGAGCGCCTGTCAGAAATTGTCGCCGCGAGCGACGAGCCAGTGGCGGCTGTGCGCGTCGGCCTGAAAAAGGGCGGCTGCGCCGGCATGGAATACACCATGGACTACGCCGCCGAGATCGGCCCGATGGACGAGGTGATCGAGGAAAAGGGCGTCAAGCTGCTCATCGAACCGCAGGCGGTGCTGTTCCTGCTCGGGACGCAGATGGACTATCAGGAAAGCAAGCTGTCGTCGGGCTTTGTGTTCAATAATCCGAACCAGACTAGCGCCTGCGGCTGCGGCGAATCTGTCGAGATTCAGCCGGCCCCGAGGGAAACCGAAGACGCTGAAAGCCGCTGATAACGCGTAGCTTGACGCCGTGACATCGCTCTGGTTGGGCGATGCCGGCACAGTCTTTCGCGGCTCGCATATACGGCGTCTCACACAAAAGGCGGAGACCCCGATGGTCTCCGCCCCATACGCGTGAATTGTATTGTCCCGCTGTTAACTCACTCTAGCGGGATGGGCCTCGATCGTCTTCTGCGACTGGCCATTGGTCCGAGCGATCTCAATCTTGCGCGGCTTCATCGCATCAGGCAGCTCTCGCCGAAGATCAATGTGCAGAAGACCGTTTTCGAGCTTGGCCTCGCTGACCTCGACATATTCCGCGAGCCGGAACCGACGCTCGAAATTGCGCGAGGCAATTCCACGGTGCAGGTATACCGTGTCGGAATCATCCTCTCCTTTTTCCAGCTGGGTGCCGGTCACGCGGAGCATGCCCTCGCGGACTTCGATATCAAGATCGGCTTGCGAAAATCCCGCTACCGCCATGGTGATGCGGTAGTTATTCTCGTCCACGCGTTCTATGTTGTAGGGCGGATATCCGCTGTCGGTATCAGTCGCGGCAAGCTGCTCCAGGATGGACGCAACGTGGTCGAAGCCGACGGTCGACTTGTACAGGGGGGTCAGATCAAAACGTCTCATGACATATCCTCCTTTTGAGCGACATGT
>CAYVFK010000187.1:0-4207 GCA_964450925.1 uncultured Hyphomicrobiaceae bacterium
GCCGGCGCCAGCTTATGCGAGACGTGATCGCTGAGCTCGAGCGCGCCGGGGCCGTGGTCACCGTGCGCAACGCGCTTTGCGAAGACAGCGGCCAAGATATTGCCAGCAAGGCGGCGCACACGCGCCGTTACGATGTAGTCGTCGCTGCGGGCGGAGATGGTACCATCCGCAGTGTGGCCGCCGGCTTGCGCGGCACGGCTACGCCCGTCGGCATCCTCCCGCTCGGCACCGGCAACGTCATGGCGCACGAGCTCGGCGTGGCGCGCGCATCCAGCGAAATCGGCCGCTATCTTCTTCGCGGCATGGCTGTCCCGGTCGTTGCAACCCTCGCCAACGGTAAGCCGTTTTTCCTGATGGCCGGGGGCCGGCCTCGACGCCGAAGCGGTGGCCAATCTGGACATGCGCGCGAAACGCTGGATCGGCAAGCTGGCCTATGTGTGGCCGGTCGTACGAGCGATTTTCCGGGGGTCGCCCACGATCCGCGCGGTACTCGACGCTGAGACTCACCTGGCACGGTGGGTGGTCGTGTGCAGCGCCGGCAGCTACGCGGGCGGCTTCCGTCTCTCCCCCGACAGCCATCTGCTGAAGCCAGGGCTGACGGCGATGCTGTGTTCCGCACGCGATCCGTTCAGCCTCATCCTCAACATCGTGATGATCGGCGCCGGGCTCGCCGAGCGCGCGCCACATCTTCGCTTCGTGCATTTCCGCCGGGCACATCTGAGCGCCGACCTTCCGGTTCGGGTTCAGCTTGATGGCGAAAGCTTTGGCGACTTGCCGTTGTCTATCAGTGAGGACCATTCCTCGGTGCTCATCCTGATCCCGGAGCATACCGCTGCCGCACTTGCCGACGCGCAAGCGCACGCAGCCGCATAAATCGCGGGTTTTCCCCACGCTATCCACAGATCGCGAATCGCGTTACATTTTTAATCATGACGAAAGCGTGGCGCGGCGGTTGGAAGATCGCTGTCCCAGACGCTTTACACTCCATCGAGTTTCCGGCGCAGCGATCTTTGCCGTCGGGAAGGCAGGTCTGTGTGGCTTTTGTTCCGCAAGCGCGGGGGCGGCGCCTTAACAGTCACCACCGGGCGTCCGGGAGCCTGGCCACCGGCCTGAGAGGGGGCGGAAGGCTTTTCAGCTTTCCGCAGATGTGCCGTGACGGTGCAGAAGACAAGCTGCCCTGCTGCGGCCTCGCACAGATGGAGAGACCGATGCAAATTAATCTGCTGCAAACACTGGACGGGCGTGTTTCAGAGCAATCCGGGGACTATCGCATTCGGCGTCGGCTAGCTTCTCTCCAGGACATTGACCTCATCCGAGAGGTGAAATATCTCCACCCTCCGAGTTGAGGCCTTGATCCTCAAACATTTTCCCAATCCATGCGATTGCGGCATCATCGAAACCGGCCCTTTTTGGGCCGGTTTCTTTGTGACGTGCCGGTTGCTTTATGGCGGATCAGCCCCGCGCGCCTTTCGCATCGCCAGCCGAGTAGCTATCTTAGCGGCAATGTGCGCAATTAAGAGGTCTCCAATGAGCCAGTCCCATCCCGATCCGCGATCGGCGGCCGTCAAACCGTGCGACCCGGTCTGGAATGATGTCCGCGCCCAGGCGGAAACCATCGTCGCCGAGGAGCCTGCGCTTGCCGGGTTCATTTCCACGACAATCCTGAACCAGAACAGCCTGGAAGAGGCCATCGTGTTCCGCCTCGCCCAGCGGCTAGACCGCGCGGACCTGCCCACCGGGCTGATCCGCCAGACATTCATGCAAGTGCTCGCCGACCAACCCGAACTGGGCGAGATGTTCCGCGCTGACCTCGCGGCCGTGGTCGATCGCGATCCGGCCTGCCATCGGGCCATCGAGCCGATCCTCTATTTCAAGGGTTTTCACGCGCTGCAAACCTATCGTTTCGCCCATGCGCTTTGGCGTGCGGGCCGGCGCGACTTCGCGCTTTATCTGCAAAGCCAATCATCAAACGGCTTCGGTACCGACATTCACCCGAATGCGCAGATCGGTCGCGGGATCATGCTCGACCACGCCACCGGGCTGGTCGTTGGCGAGACCGCCATTGTCGGCGACCAGACATCGATTTTGCACGCGGTGACGCTTGGCGGTAGCGGCAAGGAGTCTGGCGACCGCCATCCGAAAATTGGTTGCGGTGTCATGATCGGCGCAGGCGCGAAGATACTTGGCAATATCTCTGTGGGCGACTGCGCGCGGATCGCAGCCGGTAGCGTCGTGCTGCGCGATATCGAGCCACGCGTGACGGTCGCCGGCGTGCCAGCCAAAGTGGTCGGGTTGGCGGGCTGCCCTGAGCCGGCCCGCGCAATGAACCAGCTCTTCGGTTCCATCGGCTCGGGATCTGAAAAACCGGCGGAGGAATAAACCGGCCGCGTGCTTGACCAGGCGCGGCAGCCTCTGTAGCGATGGGGGCGCATCAGCATGCGCAGCTGCGCGCGGGCGAAATCCAACACCGACAGGGACAACGACATGAAGCGCGAAGAGATCACGCGCCTGGAAGGCTATTTGCAACGCAAGTTCGAGCTGCCCGGGTTGCAGGTGCGTCAGCGACAAAAGCAGGACGATTCCGCCGAGGTCTATATTGGCGACGAATTTATCGGGGTCTTATACCGCGACGACGATGACGAGGACCTGTCCTACCAGTTCCAGATGGCGATCCTGGAGATGGACCTCGACTGAAGAACGGCCTACTGGCCCAACAGCTGCTGCGCACGGCTTGGCCGCGCCCCTGGAATATAGGCGTCGAACGCGGCCCAAAACTGATCGCGCAAGCCGTTGCGTTCCTGCAAGACCTCATGCCGCGCGCCGGGCACAAGGACATGTGCACCCATCCGCAGGCGGCTGGTGAAACCTTCGATCGCCCGCAGCGACACGATCGCGTCATTGCCTGAAGCGATTATCAGTGCGGGCACCTTGACCGATTGCGGAAACGCCTCGGTGTTGAGCAGCGCCATGGACTGGCACGCAGCGTGGTACCAACCAATCGTCGCGGAACCGAGCGCGAGTTCCGGCGCGACACGCAGCACCTCCTGGGTGCGGGCGTAGCGCTGCGCATCGCTCGTGAGCGGGTTCCCCTCAAACGGACGAGCATCCAGTGCGGTCGCGCTGCCGCCAGGCACATACATCGTGCCCAACCCGCACAAGGTCAGCATCTCCGCCATGAGCGGCGGCGCAGGAAGCCGGGTATGTGTAGGCTCAAGCTGAATAAGCGGCGCGGTCAGGACAATCCGATCAAACCAGCACATGCGCGAGCGCGTCGCACGCAGCAAGATGTTGGCACCCATCGAGTGCGCCAACGCGTAATAAGGCGCCGGACAGTCGGGTAGCACGATCTCGGCCATGAACTGTTCAAGGTCGGCGTCATACTGCGCAAAATCATCCACATGGCCCTTACGCGGGTCCGCCAGCGGACGACTCGACCCGCCCTGCCCGCGATGATCCATGATCGCGACGGCAAAGCCCCGGCGGCGCAGGTCTGAGATGGCCTCGAAATACTTTTCGATGAACTCCGCCCGCCCCATCAGAATGCAGACCGTGCCCAGTTTAGTCAGCCCCGTCGGCCCCCACAGGGCGTAGCGCAGACGCGCGCCGTCGCTCGCCAGCATATAGCCTGCGCACGCCCCGCTAGGCACCGGATTGCGCGGGGTCTGCGCCAGCACCTTGCCCGCATGGTGCTCAGTCGGGGGCATCGGCCCGGCCAGTGTCAGCATTCGCGCCTCTTTTTCCGTGCTTACCGTCAGCGCGCCCAGAGTCGATAACCACCATTGCCATCCAACGGCCGCGCCGCTGCCACGCGGCCAGAACACCTTTTTACCCGGAGCTGATAAACGGCGCCATTCGGACGGCGCGCGCGCACCACAAAATCATCACCCACCCGGCGCAGCTCATGAAAATCCCACCAGCCCTGGCGCTGCAAGTTGCTGCGGATCTGTCGCGGCCGCAGACAGTCATTTGGTCGACCGAAATTTGGCGTCATCAGGCCATGGAAGGCGTCGGGCCGACGCCGCTGACGCGAGCGACGCTCGATGGCCTGAGCGCGACGCCGGATTTGCCCTTGCGGACCCGAGCCATACAGGTCAACGCGAACACCGCTACCAGCCAGCGCCGCAGCCGCCGGTTCGCGCTCACTCTCAGGCGGCCGCGCGTCCGCCGGCGCGCCGCTTAAGCCTATGGCCAAGAGCGCACCACAGCA
>CAYVFK010000188.1:0-4112 GCA_964450925.1 uncultured Hyphomicrobiaceae bacterium
CAGTTCGACGGTGTCGGCAGCCTCCGCCAGTCCGTGCCGCGCGACGACCCGATAAGCGCCTGCTGGCAGGTAGAAGCTCGGCTGCGGCTGGCTGGAGCGCGCGACCAGCTTGCCTGGCCCACTTCCCTGATCCAGTTCGTGCACATAATAGAATAAATCGTTCAATGGTTCCGCACCAACACGTGCTGCACCCGACAGGTTGAGTACGCCGGCGTTGAGATCGACCGTGATCTGCTGAGCGCGGCGCGAGCCAACCTCTATCTCGCGGCTGGCGCGCACCGTCCCGTAGTCCACCTCCACGCGGTAGCGGCCTGGCGGCAGATTCAATTCGGGCTGCGGGTCCGCGCCGCGCCAGACTTCGGGAGCGTCTGTGGCCGTAGCCTCAACAACACGCCAGGCCAGTCCTCGCTCGATCGGATCCTTGCCTTCGGACAGCACCGCGCGAAGTGTCACGACTGGCGACTGGCCAGGCCGGAAAGGGTTGACGCTTGGCAGCGGCGGCGCGGCTTGTTGGGGCGTGGCCGCCGCAGGGCGCGCTACTGGCGTGTTCGCCGTCGCACTGGCATTCATCGCGGTGCGCACGAATGAGAGAACCTCGCTCCGGGTGTCGGCGTCGGTGTGCGTGCCGCCGGTGGCGTCGGCGATGCATTTCAGCCTGCGCTGATCTTCAGCATCGGCATTCAGTGAAACCGCGTCGATGCGTAGACCGTCGGCCTTCGCAGCCAAGTCGCGCGCAGCGGCGCAGGTGTCGGGTACGCAGCTCCCCGCGCCGTCGCCAATGATAAGGATGCGGCCTTCGCCTCCGGCAGCCTGGACAGCATTGACTGCGCGCTCGATCGCGGGGAACAGCGGCATCCTCCCGAGGTCGGGGATCGCTTTGTCCAGGGCTTCGCCAAGCATGGACAGATCAAGCGGTGAGAATGGCACCGCCTCGGTGACGGCCTCGCAGTCCGCGCCGGGCTGGTTTCCAAGCACGTAAAGTCCGAAACGAGACTGCGGCGGCAGCCCCTGAGCGACGCTTTCCACGGCCTCGCGCGCGATCTGATACTTGCGCCCGCCCTCGATTGGCCCCCACATGCTATTCGTGGCGTCGAGGATCACGACGCGACTCTGCGCCAACGCAGCGTTGCCCAACCCAGCCACTGGAACACACGCCAGCAAAGCCGTGCCAGCAAGAAACTTGAATAGAACCCCTCTCATGGCGCAAACATTCCCCCGATTTCGCATCATGTCCAGCACTCTCGTCGCCTCGGCGCGAGTTCAGCGGACAAATGGGAGAATTGCATGACGAACCCAGTCCTGGAGTATCTCGAAAGCCGGCGCTCGGTAAAAGCGGACAAGCTCGTCGAGCCCGGCCCGAACGAGCACCAGCTTGATACCATCCTGCGCATCGCCTCGCGGGTGCCCGACCACAAGAAGCTGGTCCCCTGGCGCTTTATCGTTGTTGCAGGCGATCAGCGTAGGGCGCTCGGCGAACGGCTGGCGCATATCACGACGCAGAAAGAACCGGAAGCCTCCGACTCGCGGCTCGACATCGAGCGCAATCGGTTCATGCGCTCGCCCGTCACCATCGCGGTGGTGTCGCACACGGTCTATCACCCGGGCGCGCCCGAGTGGGAACAGGTGCTGTCCGCCGGAGCGGCCTGCATGAACCTGGTCCATGCCGCGCACGCGCTCGGCTTTGCTGCACACTGGCTGACGGAGTGGTATGCGTATGACGAGAGCGCGCGCCATGCGATCGGCCTCAACCCGAAGGAGCGCATCGCCGGCTTCATCCACATCGGCACGCCGCAGGAACGGCCGGAGGAGCGAGAGCGGCCTGAACTCGGCGCGATCGTCAGCTATTACGACAGCACTGCGCAGTGATCTCGGTCACGCGCATTCAGCCTCAAAACCGGCTCCGATCCCGGATCAAGTCCGGGACAGGCTTTTTCGGAATGCGCTTCAGTAACGAAATTGCTCGGCGAGGATGCGCTCATCAAGCGCGTGTCCCGGGTCGAACATGAGCTGCAAGCCAATGGCGCGCGCTTCATGCACGTCGACGCGCAGCGCATGGCGAAACTCCGTGTGGTCCGCGACTGCGGCGACCGGGCGCTTTTCTGGTTCGAGCACCTCGATGCGCACATGCGCCTCGTTCGACAGCAGTGCGCCGCGCCAGCGTCGTGGGCGAAACGGGCTAATCGGTGTCAGCGCCAGCAGCGGCGCATTGATCGGCAGAATTGGCCCGTATACTGACAGGTTGTAAGCGGTGCTGCCAGCGGGCGTGGCCAACAGCACCCCGTCGCACACCATCTCGTCCATGCGCAGTTGGCCATCAACGAGGATGCGCAGCTTCGCCGCCTGATAGGTCAGCCGGAACATGGAAACCTCGTTGATCGCCAGCGCCTCATGCGTCACACCCTCACGGTCGCGGGTTTTCATGCGCAGCGGGTGGATGACGCTCATCTGCGCCTGCCCAAGGCGCTGTAGCAGGTCATCCTCGTGATACTCGTTCATCAGGAAGCCGATGGATCCGCGGTTCATGCCGTAGATCGGGACGCTGTGGCGCATGGTCTCGTGCAGGGTCTGCAGCATAAGCCCGTCCCCGCCCAGCGCGACGATCACCTCCGCTGCCTCCGGCGCGACCTGGCCATAGCGATCGGTCAGCCGTTCGAACGCTGCCCGTGCCTCGGGGGCATCACTCGCGACGAAGTGAATCTTGGTGATGTCAGAGGGACGCTCGTGCATGGCGGCTCGCGATAGGTTATGATTAGCGCCAGACTATAGACTTTCGCGCAGCCGGCGTCAGCAACGTCGGCCTGCCACCATGAGGCAAGCGTGATGAGCGAAGCGCAAACCGAACAGCCGGATGCCGACCGGATGGTGATGGTCTATACCACCTGCGAGACGCCCGACGAGGCGAAAACGATCGCGCGGGAGCTGGTGAAGCGGAAGCTGGCGGCCTGCGCCAACATCTTTCCTGGCATGATCGCTGTCTTCGAGTGGGACGGCGCAGCGCAGGAAGGCGCGGAAACAGCAATGTTCATCAAAACGCGAGCGGGCCTCGCCGCCGAAGTGACACAGGAGATCAAACGGTTGCACGGCTACGACGTACCAGCCGTAGCCGTGCTTGAGGTGTCCGGGGGGAACACGGACTTTCTCGATTGGGTGGCCGCGCAGACCGTTCCGCAAAGATGAAGCGTTAAGTCCTCAGGCGATCACCAGCGCGCCGACCAGGACCACCCAGATGGCGACCCCGAGCGCCAGCCCGCGCCAGAAATTGGCCGGTGCGATGCTTGCGGAGTTGTCATCGTGACTGTCAAAGCAAGCGGCCATAGCTAGCCCTCCTGTTCTGGTCCATTATCCCCGCGTCTCGCGGGTGACTTATGCTCATGTGTTAAAGTCTACATCGACCTGACACATGAACAAGTTAACTTGCCTCAATGTTCGTCAATTGCGCGTGAACACGAGATGAACGCGCGAATGAAAGGATAGGGAATGAGTGAGACCACGCAGCTGATCGGCTACGCCGTGCGCGCCGGCGAGCCACGCCCCAAAGCGCTGGAGAAACAGCTCAACGCGGCGGAGACGAAGCCGGTGGATCTCGTCGAGCTGCCGATCTTCGATATGGATTTGATCCTTGGCGGGCGCATCCGGCGCGAGGTGCTGGCCGAGTTGCAGCGGGTGTGTGGCGGGCGGTCGCTGAGCTACAGCATCCACGCGCCGATCGCTCTCAACCTGATGGATCATCCGGGCCGGCTGGGGCTGCATCTCGACATCTTGAAGGCGTCCATCGAGATCACCGCGGAACTGGGCGCGCGCCATATGGTTGTGCACACCGGCGTCTGCGCGCACGCCTCGCGTGCGGAGATCGACGCAGCTTATGAGCGCCAGCGTGCGGCGCTGAGCGAGGTGGCGGGGATCGCCGCGGGGGCCGGCGTGGTGGTGTGCGTCGAGACGCTGACGACCGAGCGCGGGGACCTGCACTCGGCGCTCCCATCGCGGCTAGCCTATGAACTCGCGCTGATCGACCACCCGAATATCCGCTGTTGCCTCGATGTCTCGCACGCGTATATCAATTGCGGCTTTCACGGGCGCGACCTGCTGGAGGAACTGGCGCCGCTCGCGCCGTT
>CAYVFK010000189.1:0-4106 GCA_964450925.1 uncultured Hyphomicrobiaceae bacterium
CAGCGCGGACGGTCTCGTCAGCACCCACCGTCACATAGTCCTGACTGATATTCTTTGTGATCGACTTGCACCCAAGGATCGCCTTGTCCCGCCCAAGTGAAAGATCGAAACCGCGCGCCGCGAGTTGTACATCGAACAGCGAACGTCCGAACATGCGGTAGGCGATGAGGTTGGAGAAAACCACCGACACCATGGCCGCAATGGTGAGATCGTAGTTCCGGGTCAGCTCGAACACGATCAGAATCGTGGTCAAAGGCGCCCCGATCACCGGGCTTGTTACCGCCATCATGCCGCAGATCGCGTAAGGCACGATACCCGAGTGAGCGAGCGGAACAATCTGCGGCCAGATAAGCCCGAACAGGGCACCGGCCATCACGCCGATCAAAAGCGCCGGGCTGAACACCCCGCCCACGAAGCCGAAGCCCACGCATATCGCCGTCACGGCCAGCTTTGCAGCGACCAGCACGGCCAGTTCATCAGCCGCGAACGCGCCCTCGATGGTGGCGAAACGCAGGGTCTCCTTCCCGACGCCCAATACCTCCGGCAGTTGCAAGGCCGTCAGACCAAGGACCAGCCCGGCCAACGCCGGACGCAGCGATGCCGGCAGGCGCGAGCGCTGCGCCATCCGCCCGGCAAAGGCGATCAGCAGCATGAAAGAGGCGGCGAGATAGGCGGCCAGAACGCCCTCGATCGCGAACAGGACGAACTCATGACCATGCTGCACACCAGAGAACTCGACGAGGAACAGCGGAGGTCGTTCCAGAATGACATTGGCGATCACATAACCCGTTGCCGACGCCACCGTCACGGGCGCAAAGGCGCGCAGGGAATAGTGCCGCAAGATCACCTCATGGGCGAAGACCAGTCCGGCGATCGGCGCGTTGAAGGCGGTGGAAATTGCGGCAGCCACGCCGCAGGCGATTGCGATGCCCTGAAGGTCGCGCAATTGCAGGTCGAGCCGCTGAGCCAGTGAGCCCATCAGGGTGCCGAGATAGACCAGCGGCCCATATTGCCCCACAGAAGCGCCACATCCGAGCGACACGAGCGCCGCGAGCGTGGAGGCGATGCCGCTGCGCAGGCTCGGCGGCGGTTCACGGGTCTGCACCGCCAGTATTGCGTCAGGCGGACCGAGACCGCGCCGCTCGGCGATGAAGCGGGCAACGATCTGCCCCACGATCAGACCGCCGAGGACCGGAACCAGCACGGTCGCCGCTGTCAGAAGAGCGGGCTGCGCCTCATACTGTATGCGCGAGTAGGCCGAGATCAGCAGCGCGTTGTTCAGCCAGAACAGCGCATCGATAAAAGCCAGCGAGGCCAGCGACGACAAGGCACCAACGCTCAGCCCAACGAGCGAAACAATCGCAATACGATAGGCGCTGGTCCCCTCAAGCACGTCGGCTCTGCCCTCCCCGAACGCGGGTGCCGGGCGCAGCTATAAAGAGCGCGCCCGGTGTCTCAGGGCGATGAGCCTAGCGTACCAGCCCGGCCCCGGCAAACGCCGGAGCGCAACACCGCTCAGACGCTGTCATCTGCGGTCTGCGGGGGCGAAACCGAGATCGTTGCCCAGGCGCCGGCATTCGCGCCCGTCTCGATACGCTGCACCGTCCATTGGAATTTGAAGACCTCCCCGCCTTCACTGACCACAGTCACGCCGAATACCGCGCGGTCGCCGGTCTGTGCGACCTTCTCGATGCTGTGGGCGCGGTGGTTCAGCATGACCTGGTACATCGGCCCCTTGATCATCTGCGTGAATTTGGGCAGCGGGCCTGTGAGCCGCTTGTTGTCCGGATGCGCCAGCGCATAGGTCTGCTTGATGCCCGCGTCGAGGCGGGGGACATCGTTGTTCTTCAGCGCATCAAGCTGGATCGAAACGACTTCGGCAGGCGACAGCGCAGGATCGGGCCGTTGTACGTCGAGTGCCGCGGCGGGAACGGCGCTGATGATCGTGAGAAAAGCAAGGACGGCAAACACACGCATGATCATTACTCCTCAAGGTTGCCCTGTCTTGAGGGTACGCGCGTTCCGGGGATCGGTTCAATCTCGCGATCTCATGAGCGCGGTCGCAAGCGATCAGAATATAAAGCCGCGCGGGCGCGCAAACCCGGGCAGCAGCGGCGCGCCGCCGCTGAATTCGAACTGACCACTGACCCAGCCTTCGGCTTTCTCATACAGATACGCATGGCCAAAGGTGTCGTCGACTGCGGCGGTCGGCTGGCGCAGTATGGTGGCGAGACGCCCACCCTCGGCCAACTGGTCGAGCAGCGCTTGCGGCACCTCTTCCACCGCCCCGTTGATGAGGATCACGTTGAACGGCGCCTCGCCCGGATAGCCTTCGGCAAGCGGGCCTTCAACCACGGCCGCATTGTCGATTCCAAGATTTGCAAGGGTTTCCGCAGCCGAAGCGGCCAATTCGGAGTCGTTATCCAAGGCCACAACAGACTCGGCCAAACCGGCCAGCAGTGCCGTCGAATAGCCGGTCGCACAGCCGACATCGAGCGCAATATCGCCCGGTTCGATCCGCAGAAGGTCGATCAGGCGGGCCAGCATCATCGGCGCCATCATGTAACGGGTTTCGCGCCCGCCGCCGTTCAGCTTCTTGATCGGCAGGTGCTCCTCGGCATAGGACAACGGGCGCAGCGAAGCCGGGACGAATGCTTCGCGCGGGGTTCGGTGGAGCACGCGCAACAGGGCCGGATCGCGGACCCCGGCGGGGCGGATCTGCGAGTCGACCATGTTCTCCCGCGCGCGGCTAAATTCTGTCATGTGTGCCCCCCATGCGGCGCGACACCGCGAGTGTAATGCATGTCGCTCCGCCATATAGCAGGGTTGCGCGAGGCGCAACATGATCGCAGACCATCGGGCAAGGATGCCGTGGTTTATGCGGTGAGGATAGCGCAATCGGCGTTTTTACTTTGGCGCCGACATGCTATATCTCAGCGTGAGAGGCGCCGTGGCGGAGTGGTTACGCAGCGGCCTGCAAAGCCGTGTACCCCGGTTCGATTCCGGGCGGCGCCTCCAGCCAATATTCCAACCCGCCCAAGCCTTCAACGCCTTCTCAGCGAGGTGCGCTGGATCCGCGTCAAGCTCACTTGACACTCCTGCGCCGCGGGCCTAGCCTTCTCAGCGTAAGGAGCCCTCCATGACGCTGCTACAGCTCGCTTATGCCTCCCGCCCGTTCGGCTTCGACGAAGCCATCCTCGCTGGCATTCTGCTGGATGCGCGGCGCTGCAATACCCGTGACGGCATCACCGGCACGCTCATCGCGCGTCAGGACCTGTTTCTCCAGCTTCTTGAAGGCCCCAAGGAGGCGGTTAACGCCGCTTACCAGCGCATTTCCCGCGACGACCGGCATATCGATGTTCAGCAACTGACCCGACGCGAGGTGGACACGCGGCTGTTTGCCGACTGGGCCATGCGCCATGATCCCGCCCGTTCGTGGATGTGGAGCATGGAGGCTGTGGCCGATGGCGCAGTCCAACGGGCGAGCGAGGCCGAGATCATGCATGTCTTTGAACGCCTGAGCTACAAGCCCGCCGAATGAAGCGCGCTCCCCCTTGGCCTGCGCCCCCGGCACACCGATGCAGGCTCTGCCATCAGCGCGCCAGCCCCATGATCGCGGTGGCGATGCTGCCGGCCGCAAATGTTGACGCGAAGCTGAAGAAATAGAGCGCGCCCGCCGCCACCGGCGCCCGGCTCCCCCAGAACAGTGTGCCGACCTCGAGGACGTTGGTGATCAGAATACCGGCCCCGACAGCGACGCCTATGGCAGCTCCAACCAAAGCGTGCACCAACAAGAAGCGCGACCAGTCTGCGAACGAGCACGGTTTGCGGCGCGGTATCATCACTTGCTCCTGAGCAGGCCCGTCTGGCTACGCACAACAAGCCGTACCGGATGTCGATCCACTGCACTGCCACATGGTGCCGCGCGCCGCGTTCAGTACACGACACCGTGATGCCTTGACGGGTGAAAAATGGCCCGCGCAGCTATGCAAAGTCCCGGTTACGTCTTTAAAATCCTGCCAGACTTGCTCAAGCCCCGGAGAGAAACCTGATGCGCGTTGCCGATCTCATCCTCGATATTCTTGCTGCCCACGGCGTGAGGGACG
>CAYVFK010000190.1:0-4064 GCA_964450925.1 uncultured Hyphomicrobiaceae bacterium
CTGGCCGGGTAACCAACATTACCGACTACGGCGCATTCGTCGAGTTGGAGCCTGGCGTGGAAGGCCTGATCCACGTGTCAGAGATGAGCTGGGTGAAGAAGAACGTGCACCCGGGCAAGATCCTCTCCACCAGCGAGGAGGTCGAGGTCCAGGTGCTTGAGGTGGACCCGAACAAGCGCCGTATTTCGCTCGGCCTCAAGCAGACGCAAGATAACCCTTGGGATGCTTTCGCGGCCAGCCACCCAAAAGGCACCGAGATCGAAGGGACCGTGCGCAACATCACCGAGTTCGGCCTGTTCGTCGGTTTGGAGGGCGGTATCGACGGTATGGTGCACCTTTCCGACCTCGACTGGAACCAGCCGGGCGAGGAAGCCATCAAGGAATACAAGAAGGGCGACACGGTCCGCGCGGTCGTGCTCGACACCGACCCTGATAAGGAGCGCATCAGCCTTGGCATCAAGCAGGTGAGCGGTGATCCGTTTGAGAGCCTGGCCGGGCTCAAGAAAGGCTCGACCGTCACTTGCGAAGTCGAGGAGGTGAAGGACTCCGGCCTTCAGGTCCGCATCGCCGATAATGACATGTCCACCTTCATCCGCCGGGCCGACCTGTCACGCGACCGTTCCGAACAGCGGCCAGAACGCTTCGCCCCTGGTGACAAGATCGACGCGGCCGTGACCCAGATCGACAAGGCCAACCGGAAGATCTCGCTTTCCATCAAGGCACTGGAAATCGCCGAGGAAAAGAAAGCTGTCGAGCAATTCGGCTCTACCGACAGCGGTGCATCCTTGGGTGAAATCCTGGGCGCAGCGCTTAACAAGGCGCAGGCCGAAGAAACCGAAGGCAGTTCGGACAGTGGCAAGAAGTAGCGCGCCACCCCTTTTTGGCGTACGGAACGCAGTCCTTCGGGGCTGCGTTTTGATTGTGGTCCGTTTGTGAAGGAGCGTTGCCGTGACACTGGACGCTGATGCCGTTGTCGAACGCCGCCGTCTGAAACGCCGTGTCACTTTCTGGCGCGTTCTCGCCGTGGTCGCCATCGCCGTTTTGGCTGCGGCATTGTTTGCGCGGGAACGCGGTGGCGCGGTTGGTGAGGTCTTCGGCCTCGGCGGCCACATCGCACGGGTTGATGTCTCAGGCTTCATTTCCGTTAATCAGAAGCAGCAGGAAATGCTGCAGCGGATGCGCAAAAGTGACCAGGTCAAGGCTGTGATTGTGCGCATCAATAGCCCGGGCGGGAGCACCGCTGGCGGCGAGGCGCTTTACACGGAGCTGCGCCAGCTCAGCGCTGAAAAGCCAGTGGTGGCCGTATTCGAGACCACAGCCACTTCGGCGGCCTACATGGCTGCGGTTGCGACGGATCACATCATTTCGCGCGCCAACTCCATCACCGGCTCTGTGGGCGTGATCGTCCAGTGGGCGCAGGTCGATGAACTGCTAAAGAACCTCGGGGTGAGTTTCGAGCAGATCAAAAGCGGCGAGCTGAAAGCGGTGCCCAACCCATTCGAAGAAGTAACGGATCGCCAGCGGCAAGCGACGCGAGAGGTTATGCAATCCAGCTTCCAGTGGTTTATCAACCTCGTGAACGAGCGCCGAGATCTTGACCCCAGCGCGCTCAGCAGCATCAGGACCGGACGGATCTACACCGGAGAGCAGGCTCAGGCCGTTGGCCTGGTCGATCAGATCGGCGGCGAGCGTGAGGCACGTAAATGGCTGAGCGACGAACACGGGATTCCTGAGGACACCAAGGTCGTCGACTGGAAGCCTGAGGGTAGCGAACGATTGAGCTGGGTGGATGTCGCCTTGGCCGGCCTTTCCAAACTCACCGGCCTGGACCTCGCCACGGCTCTCGAAGACAGCCGGTCAGCCGGGCTCAAATCTATCAGGCTTGACGGTCTCGTATCCGTCTGGCAGCCTGAAAAGTGATCACACTTCATGATTTCTGCCCGCGGGCGGGGCAACATGCATGATTAAATCCGAGCTGATTGAGAAAATCGCATCTGAAAACCCTCATCTTTACCAGCGCGATGTTGAGCGCATCGTTAATACGATCTTTGAGACTATCGTCATGGCGATGGAACGCGGCGACAGGGTTGAGTTGCGAGGTTTCGGCGCGTTCTCGGTCAAGCACCGGCCGGCGCGCATCGGCCGGAACCCGCGGACCGGCGAACAGGTGCCCGTTGACGAAAAATTTGTTCCCTTCTTCAAGACTGGTAAGGAATTGCGGGTGCGTCTGAACCCCGATTTGGTACCACGCAAGAAAAGCGCCGGGCGACGCCGCTGAGCGCTAATATTTGGCCGCCCGCCAAATCTGGTCGCCCACAAAGTCGAGAGACGCAAACATGATCCTATTTTTCCGCCGTCTGATTCTGCTGGTATTGGCCGTTGCTCTTATCGCCCTGATGGTCGCGAATCGTCATACTGCCACACTCGCGCTCGACCCATTCGCCCAAGGCGCGCCCGCGGTAACGATTGAGCAGCCAATGTTCGTGTTCCTGTTCGCAGCGCTTCTGGTCGGGTTTGTACTCGGCAGCATCGGCGCCTGGGCGAGCCAGAGTAAATGGCGCGACCTTGCCCGCCGGCGCACCAAGGAAACCTACCGCCTGCGCAAGGACCGCGAACGCCTCGCCCGCGACCTGCAAGCCGCGCAGGATGGTCGCGGCACGGCAGTCGCGCAGCTGTCAGCGCGCTGAACGCGCCGAATTGTCCCTCATCGTCCCGCCAAAACGCACTTGCACTCGGCCACAGGCTTCTGTGATAACAAAGGGATGGCGGTGCAAGTAAAAATTTGTGGGATCAAGAGCGACGAGGCGCTGGCGGCAGCGATAGAGGCCGGCGCGGACTTCGTTGGCTTCGTGTTTTTTGCTGCCAGTCCGCGATTTGTTGACCCCGACACCGCCGGTCGGCTCGCGGATATGGCACACGGACGCATCCGCACGGTTGCGCTGCTGGTCGACCCAAGCGACCGCGAACTAAACAGGATCGTGAGTACGGTCGCTCCGGATATCATCCAACTTCACGGCTGCGAGACGCCCGAGCGTGTCTCCGAAATCAGGAGCCTCGCCGCGCGCCCGGTTCTCAAGGCGGTCAAGGTCGCGACCGCCGCTGACATCATCGCCGCAAGTGCGTTTCCCGCCGCGGACATGTTTCTGTTCGACGCCAAGCCCGCAAAAGATGCGCGCTTGCCAGGCGGCAACGGTGTTCCATTCGACTGGCCGCTACTGGCGCAGACGCCGCCCGACCGCCCCTACATGCTCTCGGGCGGTCTGACGGTCGAGAATATCGCCGAAGCGATCCGCGTCACTGGCGCGCATGCCGTAGACACGTCCTCAGGCGTGGAGCGCGCGCCGGGCGAGAAAGACGCCGGCGCGATCCGCCGTTTTGTGCAGGCCGCCAAAGCCGTGGCCCAGCCGATGCCCATCGAGGCGGCGTGAGGCCATGCTTACGTCGCACGCAAGATCATTCATGTGGGTCAGCGCGCTAGCGCCGTTGCTCGCGGCAATCGTCGCTATTCTGACGGCAGACCCGCTCAAGGCGGACTCGTTCTGGGACCACAATGGCTCGCTGATGCGCCTGGAGGCCAACGGGGCGCAGCGCATACTCACCTATGAGGAGCCAAGACCTATCCTGGAGCGTGCGGGCGCGACGCGGGGCACGGTGCTGTTTGACGGGCGCAATGTGGGCGACTATTACGTGGGCCGGGCGCGGCGCTTCTCGCGATATTGCGACGCGCCGCTGGTTTATGACGTTGAAGGCCCGGTCACGAACAACGGCTTGCGTATCGTGGTTCGCGGTGAGCGCGAGGTCTACGCCGAAGGCTGCAGGCCCACCGGACGCATTGTCGAAGACGTGCTCGTCTTCACCTATGAGTGGTCGGATTAGGCGCGCGCAGCACCTGTCAAGCCGCACTCATTTTGCAATTTCTTCACAATGAGAAAGCCCATGGATCAAATCCCCAACACCTTTCGCTCCGGCCCAGACGAGCGCGGCCATTTCGGCGATTTCGGCGGGCGCTTCGTCGCGGAAACGCTGATGCCGCTGATCCTGGAGCTTGAGCACGCCTATAACGA
>CAYVFK010000191.1:0-4060 GCA_964450925.1 uncultured Hyphomicrobiaceae bacterium
GAGCCGCGTTTTGACTTGGCCCGGGCGTGGCGGCTTAACCATCAGGAAGACGGACGGCCGCTCAGCCATACAGTTTAACGATGTAGCGCGGCGGCACGCGCAGGTAATACAGCGTCAGGCAAGAGAGATTACGCAACATCCGCAGAATATAACCATCGCGCTGATATCGCTTTGCACTGGTAATCGCCCGGCTGCGCAGGAAGCAAAGATCACCCCGACCGATGCGCCGGACGAGGTCGACATCCTCCATCAGCGGCAAGTTGCGAAAACCTCCGAGCCGCTCATAGTGCGAGCGCGATATCAGCAGTCCCTGATCGCCATAGGGAAGCCGGAACAGCGCGCAACGCGCGCTCACCATCGCCTCCAGATAGCGAGGGCGCACCCCACGGTCATCGAGCGCGAAGCGAAAGGCTGCCGCCTGTGGCCGCCGCGCCCGGATTGTCTCCTGGATGAAGCGCTCAGCCTCGCGGTGCCAGTCATGCTCCAGCACCGTGTCGGCGTGGAGGAACAACAGCCAGTCACCCTTTGCTGCGCGCGCGCCCTCGGCCAATTGCGGCCCGCGGCCCAGCGGCGCATGAACCAGCATCGCCCCAACGGCTTCTGCGATCTGCGGCGTGTCATCCTGTGAGCCGCCATCGGCGATGATCACCTCGCGCACGACACCCTCGACCACGCCAGGCACCAGCGCAGCCAGACTGCGGCCCAACTCACCTTCGGAATTAATTGTTGGGATCACCACCGAGATCATGGCGCGGATGATACGGCTGGCGCGTTTGTCCACAAGCAATTTCTGTTGTGGCGCCCAAGATGTTCTTTATTTGTTCGATAGCGCGCGCTAACCTCGGGCTATGAGCGCGCCAACCTCGAAAGCCCCGATCCCCAGCTCACAGGACGCAGAAACCGCATTGGCTGAGCGCCGCCGCGGACGCGGTGCGTGCTCGAACGCCGCTGGGCGCTATGAGAGCGAGCGGCGCGACGTCTTTGACGATGGGTGGGAGAGCATTGGTGACCTGGAAGCCTTCAAGACCGAAGTGCGCGAGGAACTGGCGCGCAGCATCATCGCGACCAACGATAGCCCGGATATCGGCTTCGACCAGTCGATCAATGCCTATCGCGGCTGCGAGCACGGCTGCATCTACTGCTTCGCGCGCCCGACCCATTGCTATCTCGGGCTTTCGGCAGGGATCGACTTCGAGACCAAGCTGACCGCCAAGGTAAACGCAGCGGAATTGCTGGAAAAAGCGCTGAGAAGTCCGCGATACCGCGTCAAACCGATCATGCTGGGCACCAGCACCGATCCGTATCAGCCGATTGAGCGGGAGCGGCGCATCACCCGCGAGATCCTGCAGGTGCTGGCGAGCGCGCGCCATCCGGTGGGAATCGTGACGAAGTCGGCGCTGGTCACGCGCGATCTGGATATTCTCGCGCCGATGGCCGCTCAAGGGCTGGTGCATGTCGGCATTTCGGTGACGACTCTGGATAACCGGCTCTCGCGCTCGATGGAGCCGCGAGCAAGTGCGCCGGCCAGGCGGCTTGAGGCGATCCGCGCGCTGAGCAAAGTCGGCGTGCCAGTGCGCGTGATGGCCGCGCCGATGATCCCAGCCCTTACCGACCCGGAGCTTGAGCGCATCCTTGGGGCGGGCGCTGCGCACGGCGCGAGAACGGCCAGCTATATCCTGCTGCGCCTGCCATCGGAGGTCGCGCCGCTGTTCCGCGAGTGGCTGGCCGAGACCTATCCAGACCGCGCGCGCCGCGTGATGACGCTGGTGCAGGACACGCGCGGCGGCAAGGACTACGACTCGCGCTTCGGCGTGCGTAAACGCGGCGAAGGCCCCTACGCCCAGCAGCTTGGCGCGCGCTTTGCCATCGCCCTGCGCCGGTTCGGACTGAAGCGCGATCATCCGCCGCTGCGCACCGATTTGTTCCGGCCGCCCGCGACGCCAAGCCAACTCGACCTGTTTGCCCCGCCTTGATGCTGCCGCGAGAATCGGTGCTGCTTTAGCCCCGTGGTTCAAACGGGTGAGCAATGCCGGATTTCATTCTCGAAGAGACAGCCCGCGCTCAGCACGGTGGGCTGGTCGCCGGTTTGGATGAGGCTGGGTGCGGGCCATGGGCCGGGCCGGTCGTCGCGGCGGCTGTGATACTGGATGCGCGCTTGGCGCTGGACGGGCTGGACGACTCCAAACTCGTCGCCGAGCCGGCGCGCGAGGCGCTGTTCGCGGAAATTGCCGCCAAGGCCGTCATTGGCATCGGAATCGTCGACGTTCCGACGATAGACCGGCTCAACATCCTGCGCGCCACTATGCGGGCCATGCAAATCGCCTTCGCCAATCTGCCAGAGCCAGCGCAGTGCGCCTTGATCGACGGCAACCGCGCGCCCGAGTTGCCCTGCCCGGCGCAAACCGTGGTCCGCGGTGACGCGCGCGTGGCCTCCATCGCCGCGGCCTCGATCGTCGCCAAGGTCACGCGCGACCGGCTGATGCGCGACCTGCACGCCGCTTTTCCGGCTTACGGCTGGGCGCGCAATAAAGGTTATGGCACCCGCGAGCATGCCGCCGCGCTTCGCCAGCATGGGGTCACGACGCACCATCGGCGTTCTTTTGCGCCTGTCGCCCGACGGCTCGAAGCTGAGCGGGTGCGCTGAGCGCCGGGTGTGCCGCATCGGCCACGGCGGCGCGCGAAATCCGTAACGTCCCTGTGAATGTCCGCGCCTTCAAGATGAAACCGGCCAGGCCGACTGCTATCAGCGGAGATCATTCGCAAAATAAGGTCCATGAAAGATGCGCCTGAGTGCCCCATCCCGGTTGATATTTCTGCTGTCGGTGATTCTCGTGACGCTCGTTGTCCTGACCCGATATTTCGGCGTCGAGATCCCGGTGCTGACGACGATCGTCGCGCGCAGCCCGTTCGAAATCCTGCTGGTCGCTTGGGCGCTATTGTTCCTGGGTGTGACGTTCCGTCTCTAATTCGCGTGGCACACCGGCGCATCGGTTAACATTGTGAGGCTCCGCACTTTCGCTTAGGCTAACCCTCGCTTGCCACACCCACAAATGAGGCCGGATAACGTCATGCGCCGTCTCTTCAGGTCCGCCATCGCGCTGGTCACGGCGTCCACCCTCGTGCTAACGGCAACAGCGTCCAACCTGCCAGCCATGGCGCAGACCGGCAGCGACGCCCCAGCCGCGACGGCGCCAAGCCCGGCCGAATGCCGTCAACTCGACGACGACAACGTCCGCGCCGCGATCCGCTCAATTACCGAGCAACGCCTGAAGGCGGAACTGAGCGGGCTGAACTATGCCGCCCTGGTCCAGGCGCAATGGACCGAATCTGGCATGGATGCGCGAATTGACGAGCAGATCGACAACGCCATCGCGGAGGTGCGCGCGGAGACTGACTGGTTCGACCGCGCCTATTCCACCATCAGCCGCGGGCAGGCCGAAGCGTTCGCCATTGCCGTCGCCGAAAAAACCTACAACTCCGAAGCGTTCCGCAACGCGATGGCCAACCTGACAACGTCTGTTGGCGAAGACATTGGAGCGCGCCTTGAGACGGCGGCGGCGGCGGCGTCCGGCCCGGCGGTTTCATGCATGCGGCTGGCGCTGGAAGCACGCTACGGCGGCGCGATCGCACAGACATTCGTGCAGCAAACCGAAGCGACCCTTGACGTGGCCGCGCAGTCTGGCGCCCCGACAATCACCACCGGCGATCTGGTTTTTCAAGGGAGCGAAGCGATTGGCGGCCTGCTTCTGGTGATGACGCGGCGAATGATCGCGCGGATGGTCGCGCAGATGGGGCGGCGGCTGGCCGGTGCGATCGCTACGCGGATCGTCTCATCCTTCACCGGCCTGATCGGGCTGGCGCTCATCGTCAAGGATCTGATCGACGCGGGCGAAGGCGTGTTCCCGCTCATCGAGGAGCGGATGAAGTCTGACGAATCCAAGCAACTGATCAAAACCGAGATCGCGCAGAGCATCTCCGGGTTCGTCGGCGAGAATATCGAGACAATCTCGCAAGAGACCGCCGCCAACATGTTCGCGATGTGGCAGAACTTTCAGGATCG
>CAYVFK010000192.1:0-4046 GCA_964450925.1 uncultured Hyphomicrobiaceae bacterium
CCAGCCGCGCTTTCTCCTGCTCCAGTTCGGCGATTTCGGCTTGTAAATCCGACCAAGCCCCAAGCCCCTGCTCACCGGCAAAGGCATGGAAGGCGAAATAAAGAATGAGCGCAGACAGTGCTGCAAGTGCGAGACGAGAGCCCATGAGTCCTATCAGAATGCCGCCACCTCCGAGAGATGACGGCATTTCTTTAATCCGCGATTAACTGGCCGGGACCGGTTGATCAGGCGTGAATCATGCTGCGACCGGCATAGACGGCCTGCTCGCCGAGCTCTTCCTCGATCCGGATAAGCTGGTTGTACTTGGCGAGCCGGTCGGAGCGGGCGAGCGATCCGGTCTTTATCTGCCCGCAATTGGTCGCAACGGCCAGGTCGGCAATGGTGGTGTCCTCGGTCTCACCGGAACGGTGGGACATCACCGCCGCAAAGGCATTGCGGTGGGCCAGTTCCACAGCGTCGAGCGTCTCGCTCAGCGTGCCGATCTGGTTGACCTTGACGAGGATCGCATTGCCCGCGCCTTTTTCAAGACCGGTTGCAAGACGCGCGGGGTTCGTGACGAACAGATCATCGCCGACGAGCTGGCAGCGGTCGCCAACGGCCTCGGTGAGGGCGACCCATCCATCCCAGTCATCCTCGGCCATGCCATCCTCGATGGAGATGATGGGATAGCGAGAGACAAGGTCCTCCAGGTAGCGCGCAAACTCCTCGGCCCCCAGAGATTTGCCTTCGCCCGCGAGCTCGTACTTGCCGTTCTTGAAGAATTCCGTGGACGCCGCATCGAGGGCGAGCGCAACCTCATCGCCCGGCGTGTAGCCTGCGGTCTCAATGGCGCGCAGGATAAATTCAATGGCCTCATCTGTGGAGGAGAGGCCCGGCGCGAAGCCCCCCTCATCGCCAACATTGGTGTTGTGCCCGGCATCCTTCAGCTGCTTCTTCAGCGCGTGGAAGATCTCGGCCCCGGTGCGCACGGCATCGGCAATCGAATGCGCCGCGACCGGCATGATCATGAATTCCTGAATATCGATCGGATTGTCGGCATGCGCGCCGCCATTGATGATGTTCATCATCGGTGTCGGCATGAAGCGCGCATTGACCCCGCCAATATAGCGATAGAGCGGCAGGCCGAGGCTTTCGGCAGCGGCCTTGGCGGTCGCCATGGAGACACCAAGGATCGCGTTCGCACCGAGCCGCGACTTGTTCTCCGTGCCGTCAGCCTCAATGAGCAGCTGGTCAACGAGGCGCTGTTCGCTGGAATCGAGCCCGTTCAGCAGCTCGTTGATTTCGCCGCTGACGGCCTGCACCGCCTGCATGACGCCCTTGCCACCATAACGCTCGCCACCATCGCGCAGTTCGTGCGCCTCATAGGCACCTGTCGAGGCCCCGGAGGGCACCGCAGCCCTGCCGACACTGCCATCTTCCAGCGTCACTTCGACTTCGACAGTGGGATTGCCGCGCGAATCAAGAATTTCGCGACCGAAAACGTCGATGATTTCACTCATGAGGGTCCCCTTCAGGTGCCAAGCGCTCTTGTCGAGCGTGCGTTAGCGCGCGTTGCGCCCCTTGGCAAACCGGCTCAGAAACCGCCGCCTGTCCGGAAGCCGCCGCCGCGCTTTGAGCCGCCTCTCGGAAATGAGCGCGGACGGGGCAGACTTGTCCGGCGGCCGGGGGAACGCCCGCCCCAGGGCCCCCCGCCGAAATCGATGCCCTTCGAGCGGCCGGCCTGCTTGGCAACTTCGATGAGCACTTCGCCGAGAATGTCGCCAAAATCGACACCTCCTCCGCGCGACGATCCGCCAAAACCACCTTCACGCGGGGGTGCCAGGCGGCGCACGGAACGCTTGAGCGTGCGGATTGCCTCGTCGGTCCGGCTTGATCCCGAGAGCAGCGTGTCGAGCACATTCGACAGAACCGCGCCGGAGACAATGAGCCCTGAGGAATCTAGGCGCTCGGACTTGTAGCGCGCGCGAAAACCCTCAAGCCGTTCCAGCTCAAACCGCCGCGCCTGCGGCAGGGCGCGGATATCCTGCGCCGAAACCTCAATTGCCAGTTCTTCTGTGCGCAGCTTGACCAGGCGGTCGACGATCCGGTCGTCTTCCAGACTGATTGTTTCGGCGGCCAGCACGCGCAGATCCGGGAAACTCGCCCGGTTCAGTTCCATCTCCAGCAGTTCGCGCGCCGCAATCACTGGCCCGGAGCGCTCCTCGCGCGCCGCTTCATGCGCCTTCACAGCGTCCAGGTGTCGGCTCTCGGCGTCTTCCAACGCGGTGTCGAGTTCATCGATCCGGGCCGCGACGCGGGACATATCGTCGACAAACCGCTGGATTCCTGCCGTCTCCAGAGCGTGGCGCTCGGCCGCCTCCAGTCGCGAAATCGCCTCCGCCTCGACCGCTTCCACCCGCTCGACATGCTCTGCCAGACGTTCCGGCAACTCCGTCAGCCGGCGGAAATTCGCATAATGGCGGTCATATTTGCAGAGCCGCGCCACCCAGCCATCAAGAAAGCGCGAGAGCGGACCGGCCTTGTAGGCCGGTGTCCGGTAATTGCGTTTCCAGAGATAGGAGAAGAGCGGGTCGGCCTCATAAGGCGCGCCTTTCTCCTCGCGGTCGGACAATGCGAGTTCAAGTTTCTGCTCGGCCCGCGCCGCGATCGCAGAAGCCTCCTCCGCGCCTGTGACCAGCGCCTGATAGGTTGCGTCACCTGCGAGGCTTGCCTCCACTTCGGCGATCTTGTCGGCATGCGCCCGAATGGCCGCTTCGCGAGCATCACCAGCGGCTTCGCGCTCGCCCTCAAGGGCTTCGATTTCCTCATCGATCGCCGCGATGCGGGCCTCCGCCTCAGCGACATGCCGCTCCTGCGCTTCGAGAAGTTCGCTGGCGCGTTTCTCCGCCGCACCGAGATCAGGACCAGCCGTCCCTGATTTCAGCATTCCGATGCGCAGGCTCGCGAGTTCACGGATGTCCTTGACGCGCGCTTCGGCGAGGCGTGCGCGTTCGGTTTCGAGATCGTCCGCCGCCTTCGTGGCCACGGCGAGCGCCCGGCGCGCATCCTGCGCGGCGCGGTCGATGACCGACAGCGCCTCGCGCCCCGAAAGCTCAGACCGGATGCCTCTCACCATTCGAGGATGCGCCCCTGTTCAACCGTGACGCGCCATTCAGGGCTCAGCCGTCCAGCGGGTTTGAAGCCGATCACAGCGTCCTGAATGATCTGATCGTCGCGCTTGTCATCAGCGATGCGGTCGAAAACGGCTTTCGGCACACCCTGGCCCCAGCGGCTGACGCGTGCGGTCTTGCGGTCTTCCTGGCTCTCCACTGTCACCGCCACGGGCCGTCCTGCCGGATCGACGGCTTCAACGATGAGATAATAGTTCCGTGCACCAAGCGGACTGTCATCATTGATCCGGTAGATGCCCGAGAAGGGTTCATCCGGTCCGTAGACGACCCGCACATCGAAACTGCGTTCCAGATCGCGCTTCAGCACTTCAAGCTTTTCAACCGCTGCGCGCGCCGCCTCCACATTGCCGTCAGCACTCGCGGCGAGCGCATCGGTCAGATGCGTGCGGGCGAGCACATCGGCAGCAGTTTCCTCGGAAATGTCCTCGACCTGCGCAAACAGCCGGTTCGCCGCCGCCGGCAATGTCTCCTCCAGTTCAATCTGAAGTGCTTCAGCGCGGGCTTCGCGAGGCCGCGAGACACCAAATTCCCAGAGCGCTGCCGTCGCAATGATGGCAGCGAGGCCGCCAGCCAAGGGCTTCCACCAGCGCGCCCGGCTGACATAGATCTTCGCCAGTCCCGTCTGCAGGCCAGGCTCAGCTGGCGTATAGGTGAAACGGCTTTCTGCCAGCGCCTTGACGCCGTCGCGCAGGATCTCGTCCGGCACTTCGATGCCCTGAGCCGCATAGATCTCCCTCAGCCGGTCGATCAGTTCGGTCTCACGGCCCTCGGCGTCGAGTTCACGCGACAGGATGCGCTCGCGGTGGCGCAGCGTGTCCACGACATCCATGGCGAGCATGATGTCGTCGAGCGGCTGGTCCTTCGCCACCGCCGTGG
>CAYVFK010000193.1:0-4011 GCA_964450925.1 uncultured Hyphomicrobiaceae bacterium
AAGCTGCCTTTGCTCTCGGCGAACAAATGCGCCTTGCGCCATACCGACAGCATCGTCTCTTGCACGATTTCCTCAGCGGTCTCCGGGTCTGCCCCTTGCCGCATGAGCATGGCCTTGATCCGCGGGGCGAATGTAACGAAAAGTTCGTGGAAGGCTTCGGAGTCGCGGTTTCGCGCCACCTTCTGGATGAGGTCGGTCATGTGCATCCGATCTGCTCGGCGCGCGTCGTCCGGCGTCGATATTCCCAATGCTGAGCCAGCTACCATATCCACCTTCCCGTTGTTTGACTAGCCTACGAGGGGCGGGGGCCGGTTGGATCATGTGACATGAGGCAAAGCGACGCGCCCATCTGGACGCGCGACCTCTGTTGGGACGACTAAGCGGCTGATGTTGCGGAATTACAACGCGGACGGGCGCCGGGAGTTCCTAGCCGTCGGAGATGTAGTGATCCAGGCCTCGGTCATCGCCGGCGCTGGTGGCCGTGCGCTGCAGCTGCTCGAGTTCATCCTTGAGGGCCATGATGCGTTCATACGACTGCCGGATCCGGTCTTCGTTCAACCGGCCGTCAGAAATGGCGGCGCGGATCACCTCAGCGACCCGGTCTGGCAGGTCCGGCTTGTACCCATCGGTGTTGGTGATCAGCAGGATGTCGTTTCCAGCGGCGATGGCGCCCAATATACGTGCTTCAAAATCGGCATTCTGGCGCACGCCGCGCATGTCGAGATCATCGGTAATGACGACCCCGTCGAAATTCAGGCTGTCGCGCAGCACGCTATTGATGGCTCTTGGCGAGAGAGATGCAGGCTTGTCCGGGCTGTCAGAAAATGCTGGGTGATACAAATGGCCGATCATGATCATGTCGATCGCCTGATCCTCAATCAGCTTGCGGTATGGACGCAGCTCGCGCTCCTGCCAGCTATCTGAGACATCCACCAGGACATCGTGACTGTCCGTGTCGCTGCTGCCATGACCTGGAAAATGCTTGGCGGCGGTCAGGATACCGGTTTCGTTGTGCGCATACACGAACGCCTTGGCATAGGCGGTGACCTGGTCGGGGTCGGCGCTGTAGGCCCGCCGCAGCCGCCCGATCACCGGATTCTCCGGATTGAGGTTGAGATCGACGACCGGGCCGAGATTGAGGTTGAAGCCATACTCGCGCAGTTCCAGCGCCAGATCGCGATACGCCGAGTATGCGGCTTGCGGGTTGTTGCGCGCGCCGAGCCGCTCGGCAGACGGGTGTGTCTTGAAGCCCTTGACGCGGGACAACCGCTGGACAAAACCGCCCTCCTGATCGACAGCAATGAAGGGCGTGGGCAGCCCCTGCCCAGCGCGCGTCAGGGCGCGTGTGAGCTGCTTCAGCTGCCGCGGCGCTTCGATATTACGGCTCATCAGGATCACGCCGCCGGCCTTGCCAGCTTCGAGCTGTTCTGCGACGCGGCGCACGCCCTCGTCAGTCGGCGTCATTCCGGGGAAGCCGACCATGATCATCTGGCCGATCATGCGGTTCAATTCGGGGTCGGGCTCAGCCGCCGCGGGCGCCCGATCGGGCGTGGTGGGCGCGGGGCCTCCAGCAGGCGATCCGACAGCGGCGACCCGATCGGTCTCGCTGTCGCCAGGGTCTGTTTCAGCCTGCTCGCGGAACGGCTCTTCCTGGTCGGCGCGCGGGTCTGATTGAGTTTCCGGGGCCTCCGCGATTTGCGGGGCTTCGGGCGGTGCGGCGTCTGGCGCGTCAATGATCTGCGGCTGGGATATTTGTGGCTCGGCGTCGAGAATTATAACGCCGAGCGGGCCGTCGCCGCGCTGCGCGGGTGGCGGCGGCGGTGCGCGACGTGCCTGGCGGGTTGGTTGCGTCTCGGGGTCGGACCCTTGAATATCATCTGCGCGGTCCCGCGGTTCGCCACGCGCGGCTGGATCATCCCAACGCTCGCTTGCGCTGTCGCGGGGGGGCGCATCCCAGACGCGCGAATCGTCTCTCGCGCCGCGCGGCTCCAGAAAATCCGGGCCAGGCGCTTGAAGGATGCTGTCCACAAGCGGATTGCCTGTCAGCCCCGTCTCATCGCGCGGCTGGGCTGCAGTGTTCCCGGGAACCATGAGCATAAGCATCAAGGCAGCCGCAAACCCGATCATGCGCGCTGGGCGAGGTTGGATCGAACCAGTCACGGGCTATTCCTTCTGGCTACGCGCTGCGCCGCCCTTCAGCGGCCGTGGACAACATCCTGTCAAGGCTGAGCGCCTTGATGACGTCAGTTGCTGTTGAACTATGACCCTTTATTGACCCGAAAGTAGATATAAGGGCAAGGTATCGGCGAAACACGGGCAACCCCTGCAACCTTTGGATGACGATGAAACGCGCTGCACCAATCTTCCTGATTGCGGTCCTGCTGGGCGTCACGCCGGCCCGCGCCTCGGTCGAGAGGGCACTTTTGTATGCGCAGGAGGGCGTGAACGCGCTGATGCGGGGCAACAATGCCAAAGCAATCGAAGCCTATGGCAAGGCGCTTGAAGATGAAAACCTCCCCGAAGCGCGGCGCGCGAGCATCCTTAACGACCGTGGCGTGGCGCATTGGCGTCAGCAGCGGTATGAAAAAGCGCTGGCTGATTTCGAAGAGTCAATCGACCTCAACCCCGACTTTGCCCCGGTCTACAACAATCGCGGCAATGTGCTGATCGCGATGGGCCGCGTGGAGGATGCCATAACGGACTTCTCCCAGGCCATCTCACTGGCGCCGGCTTATGGGGCTGCATTCAACAATCGTGGAAATGCATACTTGGCGCTGGGCGAGCTAGAGAAAGCCGAGGCCGATTTGCGTCGGGCGATCACGCTGCTGCCGTCGAGCGCCGCGCCGCTCAATGGCCGCGGCAAGATCGCCGCCGCGAATCAGCGGCCATTTGCCAGCCTGCGTTTCCTGAACCGGGCGATCCTGCTGAACCGCAATTATCCCGCCGCCTACCGAAATCGTGCGGCCGCGCTCATCGAAGTGCGCCACTATGACGACGCGCTCAAAGATCTCGAACAGGCCGTGGCAACGGCCGATGGCGATGCGCAATTGCTGGTCTTGCGGGGGCGCGTGAACAGCTATGATGGCAAGCATCAGGCTGCAGTGCAGGATTTCTCGGCCGCACTGCAGATTGATCCAGAGAATGGCGAGGCCTATGCCTGGCGCGGGCGCGCGCAGCTTGAACAGAGCCGTGTGCAAGAAGCCTTAAGCGACTGCGATATGGCCGTCACGCTCGCGCCGGAGCATTCGCCGGCTTATGTATGCCGGGCGCGCGCCTATTTGCGCCTTGGCCAGCCCGTTCAGGTCAGCACGAATGCCAGCCGCGCCCTGGAGATAGACCCAGATATGGCGGAGGCCTATCTGGTGCGCGCCCAACTTGCGGAGGAGGCCGGAGACATCGAGGCCGCGGCGGCGGATTACCGGGCGGCGCTCACACGCGATCCGTTGCTGGACAATGCGAAAACCGCCTTGCGGCGCCTGGGCGAAGCCGCTGAGGGCGACGTCGCGCTGCCCGACTTGACGGTTGGCGAAGCACTTGAGGGCTGGCGTATCGTCCAGGGTGCTGGCGCAGCATATTATGCTATGAATGAGGCTTATTCCGATGTGGCGGTCCCCCTGGAAATGAGCACGCCGGCCCAGCCGCGCCTGATCGAGTGGACCGAACTCACCGAGACGCTTCGCGGCTTTGGGCTGCTGCGGTATCATGCCGGCAGCGCACCGGGGCGCGCCGGAGAAGGCGAGCTTGCGCATGAAAATGTCGCGATCATCAACCTTCGCGACAAGCGCGTTGTTGCGATCGAGCCGTTCCAGGTCGCTGGTCGCAAAGCCAAATGGGAGTGGGGCCGTTTCGGGGTTACCGTGACCGACCCTGACGGCGTGCCGAGCGCGCATCAACTGCGAGACGAGCCGCCGAGGGTCGTCAGGCGCGAGCCGCAGCGCCAACTTGAAGATGATGGCTGGACCTATGAAGGGTGGGGTCGCGGGCGCAACGAGCCGCGCCGTTATCGCCGTT
>CAYVFK010000194.1:0-3977 GCA_964450925.1 uncultured Hyphomicrobiaceae bacterium
GCTCGTCAGGCTCATAACCTGAAGGTCGCAGGTTCAAATCCTGCCCCCGCAACCATTCCGTAAGCCCTTGCTTTGCAGGGGCTTTTTTGATGTCGGGAGACGGGGTTCCGCGCGAGAACGGAGCTTTTCCTGTCTACGGGCTGCGCAAATCTGGTCTTGCCCCACCTGTCAGGATAGAATTCAGACGCGCCCCCCGGATCGACGAGGGCCGAAGGATGCCGCGCACAACCGAGGGTTCATGACAGACGCCGTTCCCGATCGCGCCACCTGCGCCAACCTCGCGGACGCCGCGCTTCGCAAAGCCGGCCTCGCAGGCGTCGCCTATGCGGACGTTCGCATTGGCGGCAATCAGAGCGAATTTCTGTATGCCCGCGAAAACAAGCTGAAAGCGGTGAATTCCGCGGTGGAAACCGGCATCGGTCTGCGGGTCCTCGTTAATGGCAGCTGGGGCTTTGCCGGCAGCAACACGCTCGGCGAGGTTGACCGGCTCGTGGACGCGGCCGTCGAAAACGCGCGCGCCGCCGCCCGTATCCAGAAAACACCGATCGTGATTGAGGATCTGCCAGCCCATACAGCGGACTGGGCCATGCCGGTGGGGGTCGACCCGTTCGCCGTTCCGACGGATGTAAAGGCGGCGCATCTGCTTGCCATCAATGAAGCCGCGATGAAGGCTGGTGCGGATTATTGCGCGGCGATGTTTCAGTTCGTCCGGGAGCAGAAGTTCTTTGCGAGCACCCGCGGCAGCGAAATTCAGCAGACACGCGTGCGCAGCTACCCGTTTTTCCGCGCCACGGCCATCGACAGGGATAGCGGCCGGTTCGCGACCCGGGACAGCCTGGCGGCCGCGCGGGGCGCCGGATGGGATTATATCGAGTTCTGCGATCTCATCAGCGAGGCCGAACGCGCCGGCGCGGAAGCGCGGGAAAAGCTGCACGCGAAACCGGTCGAGCCGGGCGCGTATGATGTCGTCATCGACCCGACCAACCTGTTCCTGACAATCCACGAAACCATCGGCCACAGTACCGAACTCGACCGCGCGCTGGGCTGGGAGGCGGACTTTGCGGGGACGTCCTTCGTCACACCGGACAAGCTGGACAAGCTGCAATTCGGCGCGCCGATGATGACGGTCATCGGGGAGCGTTCGCAGGGCGAAGGGCTGGCGACGGTCGCTTTCGACGATGACGGCGTGCAGACCAAGGAACGCGAATTCCCCATTATCGAGAACGGCGTATTCAAGAACTATCAGATGGCGATGGGCCAGGCGCAACTCATCGGGCGCGATCACTCCAACGGCTGCGCCTACTGCTCCAGCCCCGCCCACTTCCCGATCCAGCGGATGCCGAACATTTCGCTGCAGCCGAACCCCGAGGCCTGCACGCTTGATGACCTGATTGGCGGGATGGAGCACGGCATCTACATCAATGGTGCAGGGAGCTGGAGCATCGATCAGCAGCGCGACAACTTCCAGTTCTCCGGCCAGCTCTTCTATGAAATCCGCAACGGCAAGCTCGGGCCGATGCTGCGGGACGTGGCTTATCAGGGGCGGACGGTGCCGTTCTGGAATTCGCTCGACGGGCTGGGCGACAGCTCGACCTATTTCCTCGGCGGCACGTTTTCCTGCGGCAAGGGCCAGCCGATGCAAGCCGCGCCTGTTTCGCACGGCGCGGTGCCCGCGCGCTTTCGCGGCGTGACCATCCTCAACACGGAACGGAAAGCCTGATGCTGCTGTCGCGCGAAGAGGTCGAGCGGATCACGGCGCGGCGGCTGGCCGCCGCGCAGGCGGATGGCTGTATCGTGCATGTCAGCGGCAGCGACAAGGTCAATCTGCGCTTTGCCCGGAATAGCGCGACCTCGAACGGCGCGCGCAGCGGCGTGAGTGTGACCATCACCTCGCAGTTCGGGCAGCGGTCGGGCTCTGTGACGGTGAACGGTCTGGATGAGGATGCGCTCGATGCTGCGCAACACCGCTGCGAGGAGATCGCCCGCCAGACGCCGCCCGACCCGGAGCAGATGCCGCCGCCAGGCCCGCACAGCTACCCCGCCAACATTGCCTACGACGCGGACACAGCCGGACTGAACACCGCGCAGCTTGCGTCGGCTGCGCAGACGGCCATAGCCGCCGCTGAGGCCGTTGGCGTGGATGCGGCTGGCTATGCCGAGGCGGGTGGGCGATTCCGCGCAGTCGCCAACAGCGCTGGCCTGTTCGCCTATGAACGCGACAGCATCGCGGATTTCACCGTGACCGCGCGGCGCAAGGACGGAAGCTGGTCCGGCTGGGCCGGCGGCTCGCAGCATCGCTTCGGCGCGCTCGATCCGGCGCAAATCGCCAGCACGGCGGTCGCCAAGGCCGCGCATGATGCCGCCCCGCGCGACCTGGAGCCGGGGAGATACACAGTGCTGCTGGAGCCTTCGGCGACCGGCGAAATGCTGCGCTATCTGATGTGGTCGCTTGATGCCCGTTCTGCTGATGAAGGCCGCAGCTGGCTGAGCGGCGCGAGCGGCCAGACAAAGCTGGGCCAGCAACTCCTGAACTCGCGCGTGACTCTGACCTCGGACCCAGCCGATACGCTTGCGCCTAGCCCGACCTTTGACCGGGAGAGCATGCCGCATGAGCGCACGGTCTGGGTCGAGGACGGCGTGGTCAAGACGCTGGCCTGTTCACGCTATTGGGCGGAAAAGACCGGCCGCGCAGCCCGCCCCGCACCCGCGGCGCTGTCGATGGCGGGCGGCGCAAGCACGCTCGAAGACATGATCCGCGCTACCGGCCGGGGCATCCTCGTGACCCGCGTCTGGTACACGAACATGCTCGATCCGCAGAGCTTGCTGCTGACCGGGCTGACACGCGACGGCAATTTCCTGATCGAGGATGGCGAGATCGTCGGGCCGGTGCGCAATTTCCGTTTCAACGAGAGCCTGATCGCGATGCTGTCGAACATCGAGGCGATCGGGCCGAGCGAGCGCATCCACGGCGGCGACCTGCACGGCGCGCCCGTGGCCGCCCCGCCTATGCTTGTGCGCGATTTCACCCTCTCCAGCCGGTCCGCTGGCATTTGATGAAAGTGTTCGCGTTGCGCGCCCGCGCATCAGGCGCTTGACCTGCCTGCCATCCTGCGAATACCGTATACGAAATACGAAGGTGTGTCGATGGACTCCCTACCCCGTCAAGCCAGCGTTCTCGATTCCGTATACGCCGCGATCCGCGATGCCGTATGCGATGGCGAACTGGCGCCAGGCGCGCGCATCACGCAAGACGAAATCGCCGAGCGCCTCGGCGTCTCGCGCCAGCCCGTGGTGCAAGCGCTGGTCCTGCTGAAGTCTCAGGGTTTCTTTCGTGAGGCCGGGCGGCGCGGACTGATCGTGACGCCGGTCAGCGCCGACACAGTACGCGCGATCTATGAGTTGCGCGGCTCGCTGGACGAGACTGCCGCCCGCCTCGCTGCACAGCGCGCCAAGCCGGACGACCTCTGCGAAGGCTGGGACATCCTTGCCAAAGGTGAACAGTTGTTGCAGCGCGGCGATATTCGCGACCTGGTGAAGTGCGACATGGCCTTCCACGAATTCATTTATGGCCTGTCGCGCAACCCGCTGATCCAGCAGGCGCTGGAGCCGCATCTGCACCATCTGCGCCGCGTGATGATGGTGGTCGTGGAGGCCGCCAGCTACCGCGCGCGGCTTTGGCAGGAGCATGCGGAAATCCTGCGGGCAATCGCGGACCGGGACCCCGATCAGGCCGGGGCCGTGTCGCGCGACCATGTGACTGCGGCTTCGGCCGAAATACAAGAAAAGTTGGAGATGGACGCGCCACGAAAAGAAAAGCGCGCCGCGAAATCAGGGAGGAAAGGCAATGAACGAGCAAGTGCCGATCCGTATCATGCTCGCCAAGATTGGCCTCGACGGGCATGATCGCGGCGTAAAGGTCGTTGCGCGGGCGCTGCGCGACGCCGGCATGGACGTGATCTACACCGGCTTGCACCGCA
>CAYVFK010000195.1:0-3963 GCA_964450925.1 uncultured Hyphomicrobiaceae bacterium
ATCACGCAGCCAATCGCAGGCCCATGGCTCTCGCCCCAGGTCGTGACGCGGAACAGATGCCCGAAGGTGTTGTGAGACATGACTTTGCGACCTTCGCTGAGGGGGCGGTAGATGCGCGCTCAAATCCAGTCGAGCGCGCCGGCGCGAATGACCAGCACCTTGTCCTGCGGCGCCTCAAGCTTGAACACATCTTCCGCGTCCAGCCCGTCGACATGTCGCCGCAGGCAGCGCATCACGCCGCCATGCGCGGTGACGACTGTATCGCGTTTCACGCCTTCGAGCCAATCGAGCACGCGCTCATACAGCATGGCGTAGCTCTCGCCGCCTTCGCCGGGGTGTATGAAGTTCCAGCGATCTTCAGCCCTCGCCCCGGAATGAGCCGCCTGATCGCCAAAGACTTCCACAGTCAGCCGGCCCTGATAATCGCCCACATTGATCTCGCGCAGGCGCGGGTCCGTCCGATACGCAGCCGGATCGAGCGCCAGCGCGCAGCGCACGATCTGCATGGTTTCGGTGGCGCGGCTGAGCGGGCTGGAGACGAAGTCGAACCGCACGGGGTCGCCGATCGCCCCAGCCAGCGCCGCGCCGTTGCGCGCCGCCTGGGCCCGGCCCGTGTCGTTTAGCGGGATGTCCAGATGCCCCTGGAAACGGCGTTCGGCGTTCCAGTCGGTCTGGCCATGGCGCACGAAATAGATGGTCAGGCCGTCCCAGCCCATCCGGCGACAGCCGTTATTGCTTGCAGGCGAGCGAGAACTGCGCGCGCTGCACCGTTTGGTCAGTATCCAACAGGATCAGCTCGCAGGTGACGCCCTTGTGGATGATCTGTTTGCCGTCCTGGACCTGCATGCTGATACGCTTGCCATTGACGCTCAGCCCGGCCGAACGCGATCCGACCGTCTCAAGACCGAAGCGCAGATCCACCTGATCAAAGCCGCGGGCCGCCTCCCGCTCAAGCTGGAAACGGTCATAGAGCACCACCGCCTCGCCCCCCGGCGCAGACGCTGCCGCAGCCGTGCGCTGCTCGCTGCCCTGTGCCGCCGCCGGCAGCGCAGTTGCGCTCTGCCCCTGCGTCGCGGCTGCGAGTTTCTCCGTCAAAGACGCAATTTCCTCGCGGGCGTCGGCCAGTTCCTGCTTGGCGGCATCCAGTTCATCAGCCATCTTCGCCAGCCGGGCCTGGCTCTCAGCCAGCGCGTCAGCCCGCTGCTCGTTGTTGTCGCGCCGCTCAGCGAGTGTCTCTTTCAATTCGGCGATCTGTTGGTTGAGACCTTTGATCTCCTCGATCGCAGCCCCTGAGCCAGCGCTCGTGTTGCCAGCAGCCGAAAACCGGTCGCTCAGTGAACTCCCCACATAGAACCCTAAACCACCTAGCGCCACGAATGCCACGACCGCAGTAATGGCCACATACGTAATGATCTTCATCGGATCCATGATGGATCGTCCCTTTCCCTCTTACACCACGGAGATGTCCGGCGCGTCCTCAGCCTTCATCCCGACAATATGATACCCGCAGTCCACATGATGCACTTCGCCGGTCACACTGCGCCCCCAATCGGACAAAAGATAGACAGCCGAATATCCGACATCCTCAATCGTCACTGTCCGGCGCAGCGGCGCGTTATATTCGTTCCACTTGAGGATGTAACGGAAGTCGCCGATGCCCGATGCGGCCAGCGTCTTGATCGGGCCGGCTGATATGGCGTTGACGCGGATACCGTCCTTGCCGAGATCGGCTGCGAGATATTTCACGCTCGCCTCCAGCGCCGCCTTGGCGACCCCCATCACATTGTAATGCGGCATGACCTTCTCGGCCCCGTAATAGGTGAGCGTCAAAATCGAACCGCCATGGCCCATCAGTTTTTCCGCGCGCTGCGCCACAGCGGTGAGCGAGTAACAGGAGACAAGCAGGGTTTGTTTAAAATTTTCTTCCGAGGTGTCGACGTAGCGGCCATCCAACTCCGACTTATCGGAAAAAGCGATGGCGTGAACGACAAAATCCAGCTTACCCCATTGCTCGTTCAGGGTCGCGAAAGCGGCATCGAGCGACGCGCTATCGGTCACGTCACAGGGCATGACCAGCTTTGCGCCCACCTGCTCGGCCAGCGGCCGCACGCGCTTTTCCATCGCATCGCCCTGGAAGGTCAGAGCTAGTTCCGCACCCGCATCGGCGCAAGCCTTGGTGATGCCCCAGGCGATCGAGCGGTTATTCGCCACGCCCATGACAAGACCGCGTTTGCCCGCCATCAACTGTTGTCCGTCGGCCACCATCGTCCTCGTCGTTCCACGGATCACAAGACGGGCTGCATCCTACACGAAAGGTCATGCGCGTCCAGCCTGCGTGACACCTGCGACGCGCCGTTCTGGCTTGCCGAGAGGCGAAGGCGTCTCCCGCCGCATTGACATTTCCAGAGATTGGCGGAACGGTCCCGTCAAATGCTGATCACAGCACAACCAAATCAGGTGCATGCGCATGAGCCAGGACGGTACCACCGAAGACGCCGAACTGCCGGGCGATCAGGATCCGGCGCATAAAGACGACCCCTTCACATTGTTCGACGCCTGGATGGCGGACGCGCAGAAGAGCGAGATCAACGACGCCAACGCAATGTCGCTTGCCACCGTTGATGCAGCCGGAATGCCTAACGTGCGCATGGTGCTGTTGAAGGAGGCAACGCCGGCGGGTTTCGTCTTCTACACAAACACCGAGAGCGCCAAGGGCACGGAACTGGCTGCGCAGCCGAAAGCGGCGCTGTGCTTTCACTGGAAGAGCCTGCGCCGACAGGTGCGCGTGCGCGGCACCGTAGAGCCGGTAAGCGCGGGCGAAGCCGACGCCTATTTTGCCTCACGCGCTTATGGCAGCCGTGTTGGCGCTTGGGCTTCGCAGCAATCCCGCCAGCTAGAGAGCCGCTTTGGGCTGGAAAAGGCGGTTGCGAAATATACAGCCACTTACCCGACAGGCAATGTGCCGCGCCCGCCATACTGGAGCGGTTTTCGTCTCATCCCTGTAGAGATCGAATTTTGGCGCAACCGGCGCTTCCGCCTGCACGACCGCTTCGTGTTTCGGCGCGACGGCCCGGGCACGCAGTGGACGCGCCAAAGGTTATATCCTTGAGGATGGGAGGCACGCGGTTCCTGATACGCGGCACACTGGCATGGCTGCCCATGCCGGTGATCGCTGTGGCCAACGCAGCGCTGCGCGAGATCGCTTTGCAGCCGGTCTTCGGCGCAGCGGCGCAACCGCTCAGCGGTTTGACGCTGGCCGCGCTTCTGGCGCTCTATAGCTTCGTGATGCTGCACCGCGTGCTCGGGCGCGCGCCACGCCCGGCCGCCTGGCTGCTCGGCGTAATCTGGACCGCCCTTACGCTTGCGTTCGAATATATCCTAATCGCAGCGCAATACGCCAATCCGGTCGCCCGGCTGCTGGACACGCTATCGTCATCAGCGCTCGGCGCCGGCAACCTGTTTGCGCTTGCTGTACTGGTCGTACTGCTGGCGCCGCCGCTGTTCGCGCCGCGCGCTGCGCCATCTACATAAGACGAGCGTCTTCGGCTTCTTCCTCGCCGAGCAACTGTCCCGCTGCGATTGGGAACGCCTGCCCGTGGCTGACCACCCAGACGAACAGCCCTTCATGGCCCATCAATGGATCGAGGGTCTTGTCGAGCACGTTCGTTCCTGGCCCATAATGCCCCATGGACGGCAGCAGCATACGCATCCCATTCGAGACGAAGCAGCGCACCCGCGTCACCCGGTCATATTGCGAGTAGCTCGCCACGGGATGAACGCCGCCTGCAATCTCATGCGTGATCGGCGCACGGACCGGTTCCTGGCGAAAACGCAAGCTCGCTAGCGAGACATTGGGGCATACCGTGCCGCCAACCTTTTCCGGGATGCCGGGATCGTTCTCGCCACTGACCCAGTACCAGTCGCGGCCATCCATGAGGTCGATCAGCCAGTCGATGTCGTGGA
>CAYVFK010000196.1:0-3894 GCA_964450925.1 uncultured Hyphomicrobiaceae bacterium
GACCAACAACAGCACAGCGGCCAGCGTGGAAGCGTCCGATGCGGTTGCGATCCAGTGACGATGATCCAGCCCAGCGCAATGGTCCAGCGCGCGCGCAAGCACTGGCGCTACACCGGCGCTGAGCGCCCGCCCTTCGCAGAGGAGCCTGGCCCTGGCCGGGAATCGGTGTGGGATTTCCCGCGCCCGCCGCGCATCGAGCCGGCAGGCCAGCCGCTGCGGGTTCTGCTCGCCGAGACGGAACTGGCAAACACCACGCGCGGCATGCGCGTGCTGGAGACAGCCGGCGCGCCGACTTTCTACTTCCCGCCGGAAGACGTGAATACCGAGCTGCTGCGCCGCACCGGCGACAGCTTCCATTGCGAGTGGAAGGGCATCTCCGAAGAGTTGGCGGCGGATGGCGTGGAGCCGGCCGGCTGGGTGCTCACGCAAGCCTACCCCGAATTTCACGATCTGCTTGGCTGGTACGCCTTTTATCCGCAAGCGCTCGCCTGCTATCTCGGCGAGGAGCGGGCGCTCAGCCAGCCCGGCGGCTATTATGGCGGCTGGGTTACGGCCAATCTTGCCGGGCCGATCAAGGGCGCTCCGGGCAGCCAGAGCTGGTGAACGTCGCCTCAGCGTCATAGAAGCTACATGCCCGCGGGCCATAGTCTCGCCGAATCAGCGGCTCGGGGGCATGCAGCATGTCAGGTATATGGGAAGGCGTGCTCGATTTCGTGCGCGAGCATGAGGCGTATCTGCTGCCGATCGTCTTTGCGATCTGCATGGCGGAGTCGGTGATCGTCGTGTCGCTGTTCGTGCCGAGCACGATCATCCTGCTAGCCTCCTCAACCTTGCTGGGCGCGAGCGGGGCGAGTGTCGCAAGCCTGTGGATCGCCGCAGGGCTGGGCGCGGCGCTGGGCGACTGGGTGTCCTATGGGCTTGGCCGCTTCAGCTATCGCGAAATGAGGGATAGCTGGCCTTTCCATCAGTATCGGCGAACGGTGGCCCGCGGGCGGCTGTTCTTTGCGCGGTGGGGCTGGGCCAGCATGTTCATGGCACGGTTCATGGGGCCGCTGCGCTCATTCACGCCGCTGGTCGCGGGGATCTGCCGGATGCCGCTGCTTGCGTTTGGCATTGCCAGCATGTTCTCCGCGTTCGTGTGGGCGGGCGCAGTGCTCGCGCCCACTGGCATCGGAGCAGGCTTTCTCCTCGGTAAATAGCAAATGGGCGGAGCGCAGTCACCCCGCCCGCATTGGCTTAATTGAGCACGCGGACGTCGACGATTGCGCCATCCTGGATTTCCCAATGGCCGATCGTGCCAGGCACGTCGCCATTATCATCGAAGTCCACCGAACCGGATGCGCCCTCGTAGTTGATATCCTGCCCGGCCGCGAGAAGCTCTAAGGCTTTCGCCCACTCGCCCGGCAGGATCACCTCGCCCGGCGGGTTGGCCACGGTGCGCAGGTTGTCGCGGATCGCCCGGCGATCAGTCGATCCGGCCTTTTGCGCCGCAAGCGAGATCACGAACGCCGCGTCATAAGCCGTGTCATAGTAAGGCTTGCTCGGCAGTTCACCATGAGCGGCGATGTATGCCTCACGGAAGACGCGCGGCCCCTCGGTCTCCTCCGCCCGCGGAACCGTGCCGAACGCGCCATTGAGGAATTGCGCGCCCAAGCGGTCGATGATCTCGGGCGCCTTCATACCGTCGGTGAAGATGAATTTGTCGAGATAGCCGCCTTCCAGAGACTGCCGCAGAATTACGCTGCCGGTCTCGGGATAGCCGATCAAGACCAGCGCCTGCGCGCCGCCGGCCCCCGCACGCTGAAGTTCACCACGATAAGAGGCCTGGCCCTGTTCGAACGCGATCGAAGCCGAAACTTCGCCCTTGAAAGACTCGGTGAATGCCTCTGCCAGTCCCTGACCATAGTCGTTGTTCACGTACAAGATGCTGACGTTGGAGACGCCCTTTTCCGCAACGAGATCAGCCAGCGCCACGCCCTGATAGGAGTCCGACGGCACCGTGCGGAACAAGAAGTCGTCGTCGCTCAAGCTGGTGATGGTCGGCGACGTCGAGGCGTTTGAAATTTGCGCGATGGCCTGGCGGCTGCTCACGGTCCGCGCCACGGGGATCGTCACACCCGACGACAGCGCGCCGACAATGGCGTGGACGCCGTCCACATTCACCAGTTTCTGCGCAGCGTCGACACCGGCCTGCGGCGTTGTCTGGGTATCGGCGACGACCATCTCGACCGGCGCGCCATTGACGCCGCCAGCAGCGTTGATTTGCTCCAGGGCGAACTCGACACCCTGGAGATCAGCTTCCCCATAGGCCTGCAGATCGCCGGTCATCGGCATTAGGGCTCCAATCTTCAGCGCCTCGGCCTGCGCAGGAGCCGCCAGCGCCACGCCGAGCACCAAAGCGGCAAGCGCCTGAACGAAACATGTCCTCATGCTTTCACCTCCCTTCGTGTCTCCCCAGCGGGGTCGATCAACGTGGCGAAAGTTATCATGATCGTTAAAATTGAGCCAGAGCAGCCGCCGATAACCATGTGTGTTGCGGTCCTGGCGGCAGGATGCTTGCGTCGCGGGCCTGCACAGGCATGGACATCGCGCGCATTTTCATATTGAACCTTCCCCTAGTGCCGGCAGGGACGAGCAGCAGGGGCATTTCGCGTGATTTTCGTCGAGCACGTGTCAAAGTCATTCGGTGGACTGAGAGCGGTGCATGACTGCTCGCTTGAGATCGCGGAAGGCGCGATCACCGGGGTAATAGGCCCAAATGGCGCAGGAAAATCAACTCTGTTCGGCATGATCGCCGGGTTCATCCGCCCGGACGCGGGCCGCATCTTGCTCAACGGGCGCGACATCACCGGCGTCAAACCGCACCGGCTGTTTCACCTCGGGCTTATTCGCACCTTCCAAATCCCGCACGAGTTCAGCCGCATGAGCGTGCGCGAAAACCTGATGCTGGTGCCGCCGAAGCAGATGGGCGAGCGGCTGCCGACTGCGTGGCTGCGCTGGAGCGCGGTCCGCGCGCAGGAAACGGCAATCGCGGACAAGGCGGATGCGGTGCTGGATTTCCTCCAGCTTTCACATGTTGCCGATGAGCTTGCCGGGCGGCTTTCGGGCGGCCAAAAGAAGCTGCTCGATATCGGCCGCGCGATGATGACGGATGCGAAGGTCGTGCTGCTGGACGAACCCGGCGCAGGCGTGAACCGGACACTGCTGACGCACATCACTGACACGATCCGCCGACTCAACCAGGAGCGCGGCTACACATTCTGCCTCATCGAGCACGACATGGACATGATTGCGGAGCTTTGCGATCCGGTCATCTGCATGGCGCAGGGTACCGTTCTTGCACAGGGCACGATGGCGGAAATCCGCGCGAACGAGGCAGTGCGCGAAGCCTATCTGGGCCACACGGCCCCGGCATGACGCAGACGAGGGGTGCGGCGTGAGCCTGCTGGCGGCAAGCGATATCTACGGTGGATATGGCGGCGCGGACATCCTGAATGGGGTGAGCTTGAGCATTGAGCCGGGCGAGATCGTCACGATCGTCGGCCCGAACGGCGCGGGCAAGTCCACCTTCGTCAAGGCGCTCGCGGGCCTCGTCACGATTCGGTCCGGTGAGGTCCGATTCAACGGAAGCGAGATCACCAACCTTGCGCCCGAGCAGGCGGCGTGGATCGGCATTTCGTATGTGCCGCAGGAGCGCAACGTCTTCACCTCCATGAGTGTCATGGAAAATCTGGAGATGGGCGCATATCTGCGCCGCGACGACTACAGCGACCAGCTGGAAAAAATCTTCACGCTTTTCCCGCGCCTGCGCGAGCGGCGCGCGCAGCCGGTCTGGCAGATGTCTGGCGGCGAGCGGCAGATGGTAGCGATGGGCCGGGCGCTGATGCTGGAGCC
>CAYVFK010000197.1:0-3887 GCA_964450925.1 uncultured Hyphomicrobiaceae bacterium
TGAAAGGTCACGGAAACGATCTCGAAAAGCTGCAATTCAAGACCGGGGACAGCCTGTTCCGCGCGCTGCCCGCGCAGACCACTGACAAGCTGATCCTGTTCGCCAGCAACGGCAAGTTCTACACGCTGAGCGCAAGCGACCTGCCCGGCGGACGCGGCGCGGGTGAGCCGGTGCGCCTCATGGTCGATTTGGAGGAAGATGCGGAGATCGTCGATCTGTTCGTGCACGCGCCCGCGCGCAAGTTGCTGATCGCCTCAAGCGCGGGTAACGGCTTCATCGTCAGCGAAAGCGAGATCGTCGCCGCCACGCGCAAGGGCAAGCAGGCGCTGAACCTCGGGCGGGGCGAGCGCGCCGTGGTCTGCACGCCCGCGGAGGGTGATAGCGTCGCCGTCGTCGGCGACAACCGCAAGCTGTTGGTGTTCGGGCTGGAAGAGGTGAACGAGATGTCCCGCGGGCGCGGCGTCAGGTTGCAGAAATATCGTGGCGGGCAGTTAAGCGATGCGCGCTGCTTCATGCGCGCCGACGGCCTGCAATGGACCGATCCGGCGGGCCGCGTGCGCACTGTCACCGACCTCGCCGAGTGGACCGGTTCACGCGCCGGCGCCGGCAAGCCCGTGCCGCGCGGCTTCCCGAAGTCGGGCCGCTTTTCCGATTAGCCGCCGGACGCTTTTTCCGCCTGCTGCGCATGGCGCGGACGCATCCACCAGATCAGCGCGGCGCACACCGCGAACCAGATCACTGACACGAGGAAGTAAAATGCCAGTTGCAGCCAGATAGAGGTACCCGGCAGGTTTACGATGGCCACCGTCACGATAAACCACAGGTAGAAAACCGTGAAGGCGACCATCACAAGGACGCCGATAAATTTGCGTGCGCGATCTGACATGCCACGCACCTTAGTCGAAGCCTCGATCTCAAGCCAACGGAAAAACGCACTTGGCGCCGCGACACTGCGTGCGCTTGCCCGCGGGCCCAGAGCGAATTAGGTCGGCGATAACCCGGATGGAGGAACCCGATGACCAACGCCGTCGCGGCAGGCGATCTTCGCGCAAATTCGCTGACTGAAGATGCTGCCATCCGCGTTTGGCTGGGCTGCGTAACGGCGCTTATTTTTGTGATGGTCGTCGTGGGCGGCGCGACACGGCTGACCGGCTCGGGCCTATCGATCACCGAGTGGAAACCGATCCTGGGCGTCGTTCCGCCACTCTCGGCGGCAGACTGGCAAGAGGCTTTCGACAAATACCGAGAGATCCCGCAATACCAACTCGTTAACAAGGGCATGGGTCTGGCGGAGTTCCAGTTCATATACTGGTGGGAGTGGGGTCACCGCTTCCTTGGCCGGGTCATCGGCGTTGCCTTCGCCGTCCCCTTCATCGCCTTTGCTTTGGCGGGCTATATCCGTCGTGAACTTACGCCGAGCCTGCTTGCGCTGTTCGCGCTGGGCGCGCTGCAGGGCTTCATGGGTTGGTACATGGTGCAGAGTGGGCTGGTTGATCGGGTTTCGGTAAGCCAGTACAGGCTCGCGGCGCATCTGGGACTGGCGGCTGTCATTTATGCCGCGATGATCTGGGTGATGCTCGGCGTCGGCCAGCCGGCGCGTGTTATCAAGCGCAGCTGGGCGTGGCTATCGGCCGCTGGGTTGCTGGCGTTCACCTTTGTTCAGATCGTGCTCGGCGCGTTCGTGGCGGGCATGAAGGCCGGGTTCGCCTACAACACATGGCCGCTGATGGACGGCGAATTCATCCCCGATGGCCTGATGGTCATGCAGCCGTGGCATCTCAACCTGTTCGAGAACGCGCTGACCGTTCAGTTCAATCATCGCATTGGCGCATACTTGCTGTTTGCGTGGGCGATCATCCACGCGGTCGCAATGGTGCGGAGCAATCATCCTCTGCGTATGTCGGCGATCGCTCTGGCTGGTGCAGTAACCCTCCAGGCAGTTGGCGGCATTTGGACGCTGGTGGCGCAGGTGCCGCTGAGCCTCGGCCTGGTGCATCAAGCGGGCGCGTTCATCGTGCTGGCGATCGCGGTTTATCACCTGCACGGCCTGTCCACTGTGCGGCGTTCGCTCGAAGCCAGCGGTCGCGGCTGACAATCAGGCTGCGGTCAGGAAATGCGTGGGCGAGCCGCCCATCGAACTTGGCCTGCTGAACGACGTGTTATCCTCATATTCGGACTATTACGGTTTTGCGGCAAACCCACATGCTGGCACGCTCTCGTCGGTGCACTGCTGGATGATGCGTTTCTTAGGATGGAACGCGTGAGCCACAAAGGCGAACGTGACGTCATAAGGAACGTCCGCGCCGTCGCGCTCGACCGTGACTGTTCCGACATCGCGTCCGCCCGCGACGCTGGAGTGATCCAGCGCGGAGACCTGGCCGGGCGTCCAGCTCAGCGTGACATCGCCGGCTTCGATGCGCTCATGTTCGCGCAGCAGTTCGAGTGAGACGATGCTCGGCTCGTCGGTCCGCACCACCACGACCCGCACCATCGGGTTGATGTCTTCGGGCAAATCGCCGCGGAACAGGAAGGGTCGCGCGCTGGAGTCGTAGCCCGCATACGGGTTGCGGCCATAGTTCCGGAAATCCGGGTTGTTCGGCACGAGGATGCGCCCGTCCGGGTGGCGCTCGCGGAACTGCGCCAGCGACTCCAGCCGCGCCGGGACGATATCGAGCTGCGTGCCGGTCATCTCGCCGACGATCGCCTCACCGGTGAACTGCTGCCACCAGCTTTCGGTGAGCCGATCATACATTACGAGGTCGGAGTTGCGCAGCTTGCCGGTCGTGCCGAAGGTGGTCGTCTCGCCCTTCACGACCCGCTCGAACACGACCGCCGAGTTGCACAGCGGGCAGTAGGTCACCGCGACCGGCTCCCCGCCTACCGTATCGTTGACGATCTCGTGCCAGATCAGGATGCGCAGCGGATAAGCGCGCGCATCGCCGTTGATCTCCAGGCCAATGACCGGCTCGTTCGGCTTCACCTCGGTCTCGTCCGCCACCGGCTGGAACTGCGGTTCGTCGATCGATGGGATGCCGTCTTTCGGCGGGCCGCCCGACATGATCTCGTTCCATTCGATCGAGTGCCTGGAGAAATCCGTTTCGCCCCAGCCCTGGCGTTTCCACGCGTCCGGGTTGGCGGCGGCGGTCGTGGCTGTCAGCGCGGCGATCAGGAGTGTTAGGGCGATGGCGCGCATGGCAGCCTCCCTAGCTTGAGGGTTGCGAGAGGTAATAGTCGATGAGCGCGCGGGCCTCGTCCGAGCGCCAGTCCACCGCGCCCTGGATGTAGCCCATTACCGCGCCGGACTTGCCGATGACGAAGGTGGTCGGCATGCCGAACAGCGCGAAGGGCGCGTCAGAGCCCTTGGGCGGATTGATCGCGCCGACGCGTTGCTCCGGGTCGGTGTAGATTTCAAGGGTCTCCAGACCGAGGCGCTGATAGAACGGGATGACCTTGTTGCGTCCGGCCTGATCCAGCGAAATCGCCACGACGGCGAAGGGCTGGTCGGCCATGTCGCGGGCGAGTTCATCGAGCCACGGCATCTCGACGACGCAAGGCGCGCACCATGTCGCCCAGAAGTTGAGCAGGACAACCTTGCCGCGGAAATCGGCAAGCGTGACCTCCTCGCCCATCCCGTTCTCGAAGGGCACTGGCGCAGGGACTTCGGCCGGCTGCATGACCGTGAACTGGCCGCTATGGCCAACGAGCGGCGGCGGATCGTTCTCGGCCGCTCCGAGCGAGGTCGCAGCAAGCAGCGATGCGCTCAGCAGCGCGGCGGCAAGCCAGAGGGCGCGGCGGAAGGGTGCTGACATTCAAGGCTCCCAAATCGTCTCAGGAGAATTCTCGGCGCTCCGGCCGCTCCGGGCAAATCAGCTTGTGGTGAGATTCGC
>CAYVFK010000198.1:0-3874 GCA_964450925.1 uncultured Hyphomicrobiaceae bacterium
TCTCGGAGGTCCGCGCCGTCATTCGCGAAGCTGGAACGATCCCCGCGCTGAAGGCGGTGCTGGCGCACTACCGCGACGCGCCTTCGATGCGCGCTGTGCGCCCGCCGCTGACTCCGCTGGATGAGGCCGCTGCCGCGAAGCTGATAAGCAATCTTGAGGCCGCCGGGTTCAATCCGGCTTTCTGAGCGAGTCCGGGTTGGCCTTGACCCCACCGCTGCGCTCCTCTGTGCCCAGCGCATCCGCGAGACGTGCCGCCGCCGAGCCGGGGCGCAGCGGCTTCTGCTGGCTCTCATGCGGCGCCCAACCGGTCAGCGTGATGATCTCGAAGGTCGCGGTGACGCGTCCGCCCTCGGCCCCGTAATGCTCGGCGTAAATCTCGGCCGCGCGCATCAGTACGTCGCGGCGCAGCGGCCTTCGCGCGCGTTCGTTCAACGCGTTGGCCGCACCCATCCCGCGCAATTCCTCCATGAGCGCGAACGGTGTCTCGTAGCTGACCTGTACGACGTCAGTATCGCTGACTGGCAGGCTGAAGCCGGCCCGCTGCAGCAACGCACCGAAATCGCGGACATCCGCCATGGGCGCAACCCGCGGCGCGGCGCCGCCGGTCAACTCCGTTTCCGCCGTCATCAGGGATGCGCGTAATTCGTTCAAGGTCGCCCCACCCAGCAGCGCCGCCAGAAACAACCCGTCTGGCTTGATCGCCCGGCGGATTTGCGCCAGGGTTCCCGGCAGGTCGTTCGCGTACTGGAGCGCCAGCGCCGACACGACTAGATCGAGCCGCTCCCCGCCGAACGGCAGCATTTCCATATCGGCGCGCACGCGCGGCTGGGGGCACTGACGCAGCAGCGCGGCACTTTCCTCCACGCTGATGATTGTACCGACGCTCGGCATCGCGCTGAGCGCAGTTGACAACACGCCGTGATGCGCACCCAGGTTCACCGCAACCGGAAACTCCCGCTGGATCAACCCGAGCCGCTCGGCGATATCCTCCGCCGCCCGTTGAAACAGGAAATCATGCGCGCCGATGCGCGCGGCCGCGCGGTCGCGCTGGCGGGCGAGCATTTTGCGGTCAAAAAGGTCCGGGCTAGTCATGGTTGTTGGGCCTGTTGTAGTCTGACCGATCTCTGATGGAGGTAAACGAGTTGACGCTCCCTTCACATATTGAGCACACGAGAGGCGTGCGAGCCTGGACCGCGATGGCCCTGAGCTATCTCGCTGATCTCGTGTTGCCGCCGCTCTGCGTCGCCTGCCATGATCCGCTCGATCGCCACAATGCCCTGTGCCCGAGGTGTTGGAGCAATCTTCGCTTCATCCGTCCGCCGCTGTGCGACCGGCTTGGCATTCCGCTGCCCTATGATGCCGGGGACCATCCGGTGTCGTCCACCGCGCTGCGGCACCCGCCGCTGTATGACCGCGCGCGGGCCGCATTGACCTTCGACGGTGTTGCGCGCGATCTGGTCCATGGGTTCAAATACGCGGACCGTCACGAGGCGGTTCCCCTGTTCACCCGCTGGATGAGCGATGCCGGGCGCACGCTGATCGCAGAGGCGGACGTCATCGCGCCAGTACCGCTGCATCCGTGGCGGCTTATGCGTCGGCGCTTCAACCAGTCGGCCGTACTGGCAGGGCGGCTGGCGCGCGCGCATGACAAGCCGCTGATGCTGGGCTTGGCGCGGGTGCGCAACACCAAACAACAGGTCGGGTTGGCTTTCGGTGAGCGCCGCGCGAATGTTCAAGGCGCGTTCCGCGTGGCCCCGAAACGCAGCGCGGCTCTGGCCGGGCGTCGGGTTTTGCTCATTGACGACGTGATCACCACCGGCGCAACGATTGAGGCCTGCGCGCTCGCGCTGAAGGAGGTTGGAGCCGATGCGGTGGATGTGCTGGCTGTCGCGCGAGTCACTGATCCTGAGCGGCCAGCCGGATAGTCCGCTCGGTTTTCCCGAAATTTGATCGACAGGATCGCGCGGCGGGTTGCAATTCGCGCCTGGCAAGCCCAAACTCCTGGCAGATTATAAGGGTTCTAAATCCGCTGGCACTCATGCCAGCCTTCACCAACTCCGAGGTGCATCATGTTCATACAGACTGAAGCGACACCGAATCCGGCGACGCTCAAGTTTATCCCGGGGCGCGAGGTGCTCGCCTCTGGTACGCGCGACTTCCGTGACCCGGCGGCGGCATCCGAAGCCTCACCGCTGGCTGCGCGTCTGTTCGGTATCGACGGCGTCGAGGCCGTGTTCCTCGCCACCGACTTTATCTCCGTCAGTAAGCGCGACAGCGAGGACTGGCAGCATCTGCGCCCGGCCGTGCTCGGCGCGATCATGGAGCATTTCATGTCGGAAGCGCCGGTCGTGACGGATGTCGAGGAAGATCCGGCCACTGGCGAGCAGAACTATGCTGAGGAAGACGCAGACACTGTCAACACCATCAAGGAGCTGCTGGATACGCGCGTGCGCCCGGCCGTGGCGCAGGATGGCGGGGATATCACCTTCCACGCGTATCGCGACGGTGTTGTTTACTTGCACATGCGCGGGGCTTGCGCTGGCTGCCCCTCCTCGACGGCGACGCTCCAGCAGGGAATCGAGAATTTGCTGCGCCATTTTGTCCCCGAGGTGCAGTCTGTGCGCCCAGTCGTGTAAACATGCATGACGAGCGCTGGCAGGCCCGGCGCATCGCAAGGTAAATGGCAAGAGGGGCAAGCATGGCCGAGCCACTGAATGACGCGGCGATGGATCAGCTTTTCCGCGAAGCGCGCACGCAGAACGCCTGGCATGACCGGGAGGTCAGCGACGAACAGCTCCACGCAATCATCGGGCTGACCAAGATGGGCCCGACCAGCGCGAACTGCTCGCCGGCGCGCTTCGTGTTCGTCAAGTCACCGGAGGCCAAGGAGCGGCTCAAACCGCATCTCATGGGCGGCAACCGCGACAAGACGATGGCCGCGCCGGTCTGCGTGATCATCGGTTGGGACACCCAGTTCTACGACTATCAGCAGAAGCTGTTCCCGCATGCGCCGGAATCCCGCGACTGGTTCACCGGCAGCGAGGACGAGACCTTCATGCATGGCTTTCGCAACGGCACACTGCAAGGCGGCTATTTCATCATGGCCGCGCGGGCGCTGGGGCTGGATTGCGGGCCGATGTCGGGCTTCAACGCTGACGGCGTGGACCGCGAGTTCTTCCCCGAGGGTCGCTACAAGTCGAATTTTCTCTGCAATATCGGCTATGGCGATGAGAGCGTGCTGTTTCCGCGGTCGCCGCGCTTCGAGTTCGATGAAATCGCCAGTATTATTTGATAACGCTCGGAGGCGAGCGTGACACTGCTCGCCTTCGACACGAGCATGGCGGCCTGCTCCGCGGCCGTCTGGCGCGATGGCATTGTGGCCCGCCGCTTCCAGGCGATGAGCCGCGGCCATGCCGAGGCGCTATTCCCCATGATCCGCGAGGTGATGACCGAGGCGGGGATAAGCTTCGCCGATCTAAGCGCAATCGCGGTCACACGCGGTCCCGGCAGCTTTACCGGCGTTCGCGTCGGCGTCGCAGCAGCGCGCGGTCTGGCGCTGGCGGCGGACAGGCCAATCATCGCGGCGACGAGCCTGGAGGTCATTGCGCATGGCGCGGCCCAGCGGCTGACCCCCGAACAGGCGCGCGAACCTTTCGTCGTGGCGATGGATGCGCGGCGCGGCGAACTCTACTGCCAGCAATTTGCGGGCGGGCGCGCGGTGTCGGATGCACAGGCGCTCTCGCCAGAGGATTGCGCGCACACCATGCCGCATGAGGAATGCGTGGCGGTTGGCAGCGGCGCGCCGCTGCTGGCAAAGGTGGCCGGAACGGAGAGGCGCGTGATCGCACTGCAAAGCGACATCCTCCCGGACGCG
>CAYVFK010000199.1:0-3862 GCA_964450925.1 uncultured Hyphomicrobiaceae bacterium
TGCGCGAGGTTTTCGTCAATGGATAAGGAGGTAAGCAGCGTGTGAGGGCCAGGATTGGTCTCGGGGTAATTGTCTGGCTCAAGGGGTATCTGAATGAGGATATCGTGGCGGTCAGCCTGGGCGCGCCGCGTCCATGTCTTGAGATCGTCGCCGTAGGGCACGAACCCCATTGCGACCTGCTGCGGCATTTGGGCGAGGGCGCGCTCGGTAAGCCCAGGATCAACGCCAAGGCCGCGAATGACCAGCGCGATGCGACCGGCAAGCGAGAATTCGCCGCGCTTGCGCGGCAGAGCCGGCGCTTGCGCTGCGGACAGGCGTCTGGGTTGATTCGCGGATTGGAGGTTTGGCTGGCTGGCCGCGTCGCGGGGTTCTGCCTCCGGCTGTTCAGGCGCGACATTGGCCCCGCTCGTATCTGCAGGTTGCGCGTCTCGCTGTGCTGTCTGATCTATGCTCGGGTCAAGGGCGGCAATCTCCAAGTCTGGCGCGGCGTCGCCCGGCGATTCCGGCTGCGCTGCGGGACGGGGAGCGCCATTGTCCGCTGGCAACGTATCCGGCTGACTATCCGCGGGTTGCGCCAAACGCCCAGGGGTTTTTGCGCTGTCTGAACCTGTCTCGGCGGGGGGCGCAGATCCCAGTGCATCACGCAAGTCGGCCGATGCACTCGCACTTGCGCCAGCCGGCGCTTGAGCACCACCGACCGTGCCGGCTTCCCCGCTATCGTTGAGCTTGGCCGCCAGCATCTGCGTTATCGACACGGTTCCCGACGGTGCACTTGCCGTGTCAGGCGCGTTGAAGCTCGTGTTTGTGGAGGGCGGGGTCGCCCCGCTGTCGCTCGCGCGAGCTGATCCGGCGTCCGCGTTGCCATTGCCCTCGGCGATTAACATGCCTGGAGCCGCACCCGGCTCGACCGCTTCTTGGTTAAAGGCAGTTGCCTCCGCGGTGTCACTGCTTTGCCCGGCTTGCTTCAGCCGCGCAGCGATCACTTCGTCGAGGGAGGGCTGGCTGCCGGGGGGCTGATCACCTGTCTCGGCCGCGCCAGAGCCAGTGCCGAGCGCGCTCGTTGGCATACTGCTGCCTTCAGGGCCGGTGTTGGAGCGCGGGGACGGTATCGAGCCGGTTTCTATCACCAGCTTGAGGGAGTCGGATGGGCGCTCGGGCGCTGGCGACAATGCGAGGTAAGAGACTCCGGCCGTAACCGCGAGGAAAACGCCAAACACGGTGAAAAGCAGAGACCTCATGATGTCCCCCGAGTGAACCGCTGGGGCGCCGGCGCGTGCTCCGGCACTCGTTGTGTCGTGGCCCGGCCTTCGTCTGCGCGGTAACCGTACCGCTCAGGCTGGGCGCCCCCGAAAAATCAGGACACGCGCCTGCACATCATGCAACCAGCGCGTGTCAGCAATCTTATAGGCGTACCAAGCTTTACGTGGGACGCCGTGGCAATAGCAAGGCATGGTGGGCAGAAAACTGTGGATCGCCCACCCGTTGCGCCGGCTAATTTGCGGTCTGCAACTCTGGCACTGCCGTGTTTTGCGCCTTTTCCTGTTCCGCGGGCACTTCACCTTTGAGCAGCGCGATCGCGAATTGCAGCTGCGTATCCTTGTCCCGTTCCTTCGGAACATAGGCGACGCTTCCGGAGTTTTCCTCGCCATCTTCAGAGCTCAGGTGGCCGCGCAGTGCTGCTTCGCCCCTGGGCTTGGCCAGACGCTCTTGCATTTCCTCCGGCAACTCCTGCTTGATATCGTAATCAGGAGAAATGCCCTTGGCCTGGATCGAACGACCTGAGGGGGTGTAATACCGCGCTGTAGTCAGGCGGATGGCCCCATCTGTGCCCAGCGGAATGATCGTCTGCACAGAGCCTTTACCGAACGAACGTGAGCCGACGACCTCCGCGCGTTCCTGATCCTGCAACGCGCCCGCCACGATTTCCGAGGCCGATGCCGAGCCGCCGTTGATGAGGACAACAATCGGCTTGCCCTCGGTCAGATCGCCCGAGTTTGCCGCTGCGCGCTGCGATTCGCTGCTCTTGCGTCCGCGCGTCAGCACGATGGCGCCCTTGTCGAGGAACGCATCGGACACAGCGATCGCCTGGTCCAGCAGACCGCCGGGATTGTTGCGCAGGTCGAGGATGTAGCCGCTGAGATCCTCGCCAAGCTCGTCCTGAATGCTGGCGATGGCGTCGCGCAACTCGTCGTAGGTTTGCTCGTTGAAGGTCTTGACCCGCAGATAGCCGATGTCGCCCTCAAGTTGGTAGCTGACCGGCGTGATGCGGATAATGTCGCGCTTGATCCGCAAATCGAAGGGCGCGTCCATGCCTTCACGCACCACGGTGAGAACAATCTCGCTGTCCACCGGGCCGCGCATCTTCTCGACCGCTTCGCTGAGCGTCAGGCCGCGGATCGCCTCGCCATCCAGATGGGTGATGTAATCGCCCGCCAGCACACCAGCCTCGTCCGCCGGTGTGTTGTCGATCGGAGAAACGACCTTCACGACCTCGTTCTCCATGGTCACCTCGATACCGAGGCCGCCGAACTCACCGCGGGTTTGGACTTGCATCTCCCGGAAGTTTTTTGGGCTGAGATAGGCCGAGTGCGGATCGAGTCCAGCCAACATGCCATTGATGGCTTTCTCGATCAGTTCCCGGTCATCCGGCGCCTCGACATAATCCGCACGCACGCGCTCCAGGACTTCGCCGAAGAGATCGAGTTGGCGATAGATTTCGGAATTCGCGGCGACGGCTTCGTGGGTGCGGGTCAGATTCAGCACCGTATTTCCGGCGACGATGCCGGCGATGATCAGGAAGACCGAAACGACGATCTGGGACTTGCGCATAGTCTTCAGCCTTTTGCTAACTCAGGAGCCCACCAAGGCTTCGGATCGATGGGCTCTTCGTTTTTCCGAAATTCGACATAAAGTGACGGGTTCGCCATGTTTCCAGAGCGACTTTCCGAAGCAGTTGCTTCGCCCATGGATGCGACCGGCTCTCCGGAGAGGACAAATTGACCTCGTCTGACATAGATTTCTTCCATGCCTGCAAGAAGAATATGATACCCGCCACCGGCATTAATAATCAAGAGTTGCCCGTAGGAGCGGAATTCGCCCGCATAACTCACCCAACCGTCCGATGGTGAGACAACCTGTGCCCGGGCCCGCGTCTGGATTGCGACACCTTGCGATCTGATCCCAAGCTCGTCTTGGTCGCCGTAATCTCGGACGATGGTTCCCGAGGCTGGCAGCTTGATCAATCCTTTCGCCTGCCCAAACGGCACAGCGGGCTTCATCCGGCCCGGTTGAACGAATGCAGCCTGCTTCGCGCGTGGCGCCAATTCCACGATCTCGCCGGAGCGCAACTCCTGTTCGTATGCACCGAGGCCGGTGCGCGCGGCGACTTCTGCGTCGAGGGTTTGCAGAAGTTTGCCAAGATCGGAGATCGCCGCGGCGTGACGTTCTGCCGCGCGGTCCAGCGCGTCCATGCGCGCGCGCTCGCGCTCCAGCCGCTGGCGCTTTTCGGCAATCAGCTCCTGCGTGCGGGTGCGAAGCTGTTCAAGCTCTTCTTTTTCGGCGGCCAGTTGGTCGGCGCGTTGTTGTTTTTCGCGCAGCACGCGAGACAGTTCTGATAACCGGCCTGCGAGGCTGTCCGCGCGCGACTTCAATCCGGGAAAGAAGCTATTGAGCAGCATCCCGCTGCGGACCATACGCAGCGCATCATCGCGCTGAGTCACCATCACAGGCGGCGGCTCGCGGCCCATGCGCTGCATCACGGCAAGCAGGTCGCCAATTTCTCGGTGCTGATCGGCCAGTTGCGCGCGAATAAGGCTTTCTTCCTCGCGCAAGCCGGCCATTTCCCGCTCCAGCGCGGTGAGCC
>CAYVFK010000200.1:0-3856 GCA_964450925.1 uncultured Hyphomicrobiaceae bacterium
GGTGAATTGCTTCGCCAGCCAGTTTTCCGACGGATTGTCGAAGTTCAGCTTCGCCTGCAAGCAGACAACCTCCGGCGGCGCGGCGGCAAACATGGCGACCGCCTTGCGCAGTTGGTCCGGCTCGGGCCGGTCCTCTGCGTCAAAAATCACGGCGAAATCGCCGGTCGCGAACTCCAGCGCAAAGTTGCAGGCTTTCGGCTTGGTGCGCGGCTGCCCGTCTGGCACAGTGATGATGTCGAAATTACCCGGCAGGTCCATGGCCCGCGCCGCCGCGATCGTCTCGGTATCGATGCTCTCCAGGATCAGTTTGATGTCCAGTTTTGTCGCCGGATAGTCGAGTGCGCGCAGATTGGCCACGAGTTGTGGTAGAACCGAGGCCTCGCGAAACAACGGTACGAGGATCGTGTAACGCGGCAGGTCGGCATCGGCGATCTCTGCCAAGGCGCGGCTGGCCTTGCGCCACCGCCGGCTCGCCAGCTTTGCAACCGCAATGAGCCTCAAGGCCACGGTAACCAGGAACACCAGCGACAGAAGCGCCGATAGCAGGGTCATGGTATCGCGAAACGAGATAACCGCCGCGCCCGCCACCAGCCCGGCAAAGACGAGCAGGTAGAGCATTTGCCACAGCGCCACGCCATCGGCCGCCGACTGCGTGGGCCGTATCCGGCGCAGATGCCACGTCGCCGCGCGCAAGAGGGCCCGCCCACGATGCCGAATGATGAGGTCGATCAGGCTTTGCCGCGTGAGCAGCGCGACCTGAGCGCGCCGGCTGCCTAGCGCGCTCGCCATTGCATGTGCAAAATGTGCGGGCACGGCCTGAACATTGAGCGCAGCTGCCACGTCCCTGCCGTTGGCCGGGAGCGGAACGCGCGCATCCAGCCAGCGCCAGGGGGGAACGCGCGCCGCCGCCTGCAGGCTTAGCTCCTCCTCGGCCACACCTTCGCGAAAGCCGCACTCACGCGCTAGCAAGTCGCGATAGGCTTGGGGCCTGACCACCCCTTCTGCGAGCAAAACCGCCGATGCATCGACCTTCCAAGTTGCCGCCAGAAACTCCGCCCGGTATAAATCGGTGTGCGAGACCCCCAGGTGCCAGAACAACCGGTTCCGCCAGCGGCCGATATCTGGCGGCGGAAGCCGCGCGGGCGGGGCGACGGGCGTGGCGCGATAGGGCGTGGACAGGGCTGTTGCTGGCGAACGCATGGTCTTACTCAGTACGCGAAACTTCAGACGCGACACCTCTGAGGCAACGCTGAGAACGCAGTGTCGGCGATCAATGATCACACATTACGTGCCATGAAGACATCAAAAATCACGCGTACTGGAATAATAGCGATATTGCTTGGGTTCTCCGGAGCCATGCTGGTGGCACTGGCGATGTTCGCCGCGCCCGCCGCCGCGCAGGATGAAATTCTGCAAGGTCCGGATACCGATGAGCAGATTGATAGCGTGTTGGGCCCGCGCCCCGACTGGTCCTGGCTGGAGCAACTTCGCTTCGTCACGACATCCGACTTCCCGCCACTCAACTATTATGATGAAGACGGCTTGCTGAGCGGTCTGAACGTCGATCTGGCGCGCAGTATCTGCCGGGTTCTGAGCGTGGACTGTCAGGTGAGCGAGCTGGAATGGGACGACCTGAGCGAAACTGTCGGCGACGGCGCGGCTGATGCCGCTATCGCCGGCATTGCGATCACCCCGAGTACGGTACAACAGTTCGGCTTCACCGACGTCTATCTCCAAATCCCGGCCCGCTTCGCAGCGCGTAACGACACCGACATCGCGCAGATCAACGCTCAGAGCCTCGACGGCCAGCCCATTGGCGTCGCCAAGGGCACGGCGCATCATGCTTTTCTTCGGACATTTTTCCCCGAGGCTGAGTTGAGCCTGTTCGATAGCGTGGATGAGGCGCGCACAGCGTTGCGTTCAGGCGAAGTCGATCTCGTCTTCGCCGATGGCCTCAGCACCGTTTTCTGGGTGAACGGCGCAGGCTCGCGGGGCTGCTGCAAGTTGGTGGATGGCGGCTTCATGGAGCCACGATATTTTGGTCAAGGGCTCGCCATTGCCGTTAAACGGGGCAATGAACGGTTGGTGACCGTGCTGAATTTCGCGCTCGCGAGGCTGCGGGCAGAAGGCCGTCTAGAGGAGCTCATGCTCCGCTACTTCCCGCTCAGCCTCTACTGATTTGCGCTTGCGTCGGAATGGCAGCAACAAGCTCCAGCCAAAGCGTGTCGGATCTTTGGACTGATACTCATTCAAGCCGATGGTCATACCGCCATGCCCGCCTTCGGGCTGCGCGCGATAGGTGCGGAAAATCCGGTCCCAGATCGAGAGGTTGAAGCCGAAATTGGAGTTCGTCTCGCGCGGGATCGTCGAGTGATGCACCCGGTGCATGTCCGGCGTCACCAGAATACGCCGCAGGACGGAATCCAGCCAGCCCGGCAGTTTGATATTCGCGTGGTTGAACATCGCGCAGCCGTTCAGGATGATCTCGAACAGCACAACCGCGATCGCCGGCGCACCCAGCGCAAGCACAACAGCAATCTTGATGAGCATCGACAGCGCGATCTCGACGGGGTGGAAGCGCAAGGCCGTGGACACGTCAAAGTCCACATCGGCGTGGTGCACCTGATGCAACCGCCACAGGACTGGTACTTTGTGGAAAATCACGTGCTGCGCATAGATCGCCAGATCAAGCACGACAATCGCCAGCAACACCTCCAGCCAGAACGGCCAGCCCAGCAGATTGAACGCGCCCCAGCCCGCGATCCGCGCCCATTCCGCAGCAGCAACGGCGGCGACTGGCACCGCAAGCATGGCCATCAGCCGCAAGATCAGCGTGTTCACCCCGGAGATGCTGAGGTTTGTCAGCCAGCGGCGCGGCTTGGAGTGTTGCAACTCACGGCGCGGCGCGCCCATTTCGATCAGCGCCATGATCGCGAAAATACCGATGAAGGCGCTCAGCCGCAGCATGGTTTCGGTGGTTTGGCTCAACTCGCCCATGGGTCTATCCCTTGCTTCATACCGATGACGTAAGGCGCGCACAGCCAAATCGCGAGGGGCCAGCCCGGACCTTCAGATCACAACATGGCGAGCGCGCGCGCCGCGTTCGATCGCCACGGTGTTGAGCTGGTCGAGGTCCAGACGGTCTGCGAGCATCTCCAGGAACCGAGCTTCTTCCTGGCTCACTGAAAGGTCCGCCGCCGCGATTTCTACTGCAAGCGCATAGGCCGTTTCGCGCAGACGCGGCGGGATAGCGTCGGCAATCTTGTCCAGAACCCTGTCCAGACCGTCGTCACCGCTGAGCATGTTGCCGCAGGCTTCGGCCGTCTGTACCAGCGACTCGAGATCGAAATCGCGGAAAACCGGCAGGTTGCTGACAATACGCCCAATGCGCTGCAACTCGTTGTCGGAAATCTCGCGGTCCACGGCTGCGATCGTTACCATCGCAAATACCAGCGCCTCATGAACCTCAGTGACTTTGTCGGGGCTGATCGCGAATTTTTTCTCCGTCATGGCCGGATCCTTTCGGTTGCGCTGCAACGCGGCAATCTTCCACTACTTCGGTTTGTAATCTGTTCACCCGCGCGATCAAGCGCGGTATCGCCGCGCCTAGCCTAATTGACGCCGATGCGGCCTCAGCCTACCTTGCGCGCGATCCACTGCAAAATGCCACAGCGCAGGCAAAGGGCCAGCCCATGTCCCCGACATCAGACTCCCCCGCGTTCGATCCGCTCGCCGCCGAGATGATCGAGGCCGCGCGCGAGAGCAAGGCGTGGCCATTCGAGGAGGCGCGCAAGCTGATCAAGCGATTCGAGAAGACGGGCGCGCCGGACGTGGTGATCTTCGAGACCGGCTACGG
>CAYVFK010000201.1:0-3836 GCA_964450925.1 uncultured Hyphomicrobiaceae bacterium
GGCGAAATAGGCGCGGAAGATGTAGGACGAGCCGTCAATCAGGTAGATATGCGCGGACTCGTCAAGCGCCGGGGCGTTCTTCGTGCTGGCGGATATGCTTCGCTTCGACATGATGCGCAATTATATGGGGTGTGGCGGCATGGGGCAAAGCGGTTTGCGCGGCTATCCGCAAGCGCGACGGTCGCGGCGCGCACGGGCGAGAAATCGCTTGCGTTGGCGGGGTGTGAGCGTGCAATTCTGTCGGCGAAGGGCTATAAAGCGCCTGCAATGATCCCGTAGCTCAGCTGGATAGAGCGCCAGCCTCCGAAGCTGGAGGTCGCAGGTTCAAGTCCTGCCGGGATCGCCATCGCCTTATGCCAAATGGCGACGCTCGGCCCATTTCCTAAGCCTGCCGCCCAAAAGCTGATTCCCCCGTTCGGCAAAATACGCTAGCAAAGCAATGGTGCAATTGCGTAACAGCCTGGGGGAGCCAATGAACCGTTCAGTCCTGACCGTTCTACTTTTGATCATCGCCGTGGCAGCCGGTGGTGCAGCCTATTGGGCCTACACCGAGCGTGAACGCCTGGCCGAGGAATTAAGCGCGGCGCAGAGCGCCCAACAGGCCGCTGAAAACGCCAAAGCGGCGGCCGAGAGCGCGCTCGCGGATGCGCAAGCTGCGGCTGAAAGCGCATTGGAAGAAGCTCAGGCCGCCGCTGAAGAAGCCCGCGCGGAAGTAGAGTCGCTAACCGCGCAGCTTGAAGAGCGGGCCTCGCAAGTCGCTGATCTGGAAGCACAGGTTGAGGGCCTGCAATCCGGCAATGAGGGGACATCCGAGGAAATGACAGCGCTGCAGAGCGAGCTGGAAACCGCGAAATCCGACTTGGAAAGCACTCGGGAAGAGCTGGCCTCGGTCAAGGAAGAACTGGCCGCTACCAAAAATGAGTTGGCACAGACCGAGCAGGCGCTCGAAGAGCAGAAGGCGGCCACCGAGCAAGCGCGCGAGGAGGCTGAAGCCGCCCGCGCGGCTGCTGAACAAGCCAACAACAACTGAGATCTCCTCGGTGAATGCCCATCCCGGACCTGCTCCGGGATGGGCGCCGGTCTGGCGATAGCCGCGCTTATACTGCGCCCCTGATTTTGTCGCACACCCCTCTTGTCATAAGGGCGGTCAGGGGCAAACCGGCTCGGTTGCCCGCTCCAGCCAGGTCCGGTCGCTATCGGCGAGATGCGGCGACAGCTCGGCGCGAACTCGCGCGTGATACGCGTCGAGCCACCCGCGCTCATCTTGCGTCAGCAACTCAGGCATGACCAGCCGACGGTCGATCGGCGCCAGCGTGAGCGTCTCGAAGTGCATCATCTCGCGCTCACCGCCCGCGACGGGTTCAGGCGGCAGCACCAGCAACAGGTTTTCGATACGGATGCCGTATTCGCCTTCGCGGTAATAGCCCGGCTCGTTCGACAGGATCATGCCCCGCTCCAACTCGACCATTCCGCGCTTGCTGATGCTGGCCGGACCTTCATGTACACCGAGAAAGCTGCCGACGCCGTGGCCGGTACCGTGATCGTAGTCCAGCCCGGCGGCCCACAGCCCGCGCCGCGCGAAGCCGTCGATGTCTACCCCGCGCGTCCCCACTGGAAATCGAGCGGTGGCGATTGCGATGTGTCCCTTCAACACCAGCGTGAAATGCCGGCGCATGGCCGCGCTCGGCTGGCCGATAGCTACCGTTCGGGTGATGTCCGTGGTGCCGTCGCGGTATTGCCCGCCGGAGTCGACGAGATAAAGCGTGCCTGGCTCCAGTGGGCGGTTGGTCGCGCGTGTGACGCGGTAATGGACGATAGCGCCGTTCGGCCCCGCGCCAGAAATTGTGTCGAAGCTGATGTCTTGTAGCTCGCCGGTCTCGGTGCGGAACGCCTCAAGCCGCTCGGCGGCCTTGATCTCGTCGATGCGGTTGCCGGGCGCGTTCGCCTCCAGCCAGGCGAGGAAGCGCGTCACCGCGACGCCGTCGCGCAAATGCGCCGCGCGCGCGCCGGCGATCTCCGTTTCGTTCTTGATCGCTTTGATCCGCACGCAGGGGTCGGCGGCCTCGACGGTCTCCGCACCGCTGTCCTCGACCATGCAGGCCAGCCAGCGGGAGGCGTGGTTCGGGTCAAGCCGGATTTTCGGCGTGCCGGCCTTGGCGAAGTCCGCGAGTTCGTCGGCCAGCGTTTCAGGCGCATGCACCGTGGCGATGTCAGAAAGCGCCGCGCGGACGTCTTCGACCAGCCGCTCCGGCTCAATGAACAGCCGCAGCGGGCCTTGCGCCGGCACCAGTGCGCGGCACAGGGCGATGGGGGTGTGGGCGACGTCGCTGCCGCGGATGTTGAGCAGCCAGGCCACGGACTCTGGCGCGCTCAGCAGCACGGCGTCATCACCGTCTCGTTTCAGGGTATCCCGCACTCGCGCGATCTTTTCGCTTGCTGCCTCGCCTGCGAAGGTCAGGGGATGGAGGGCCACCGCGTTTGCGGGCCACGCGGGGCGGTCGGTCCATAGCGCCTCGACCGGGTTATCCGATACGGGGACAAGCTCCGCGCCCGCTGTCTTGGCGGCCTCGCGCAGCTTGCGCGCCCCGGCGATCGTCTGCAGGCGCGGATCGTAGCCTAGCCGCTCTCCTGGGTTCAGGGTCTCGGCGAGCCACTCATCCGGCTTGGTGTCCGGCGCCTTGATGATCTCGAAGACCGAGCGATCCGTCTGCTGCTCGGCTTGCAGCGTATAGCGACCATCCACGAACAGCACCGCACGCGCGCCCAGCACCACCGCCAGCCCCCAGGATCCGGAAAAGCCGGTCAGCCACAACAGCCGCTCTTCGCTAGGAGGCTGGAACTCGTTCTGATACGGGTCGGCATGGGGCACGAGCCATGCATCGAGCCCGCGCACCGCCAGCATCTCGCGTAGTCGTGCCACCCGATGGGCAACCGCGGCCGGCCCGCCCCTGTCGTCAAAATCCTGAAACATTCGTCTGTTCCCAGCCCGTGTCTAAGGCCCCATCAATGCCCGCGAAACGCCGTGCCACTGACACATGCGCGCACGCATTACTGCAATGCACAAAATCACCTTTTCCGCTTGACGTGTCTGTTCCACATCACGAGCAGGATGCGGTGAATAAGCCTGCTCCGGTTTGGCCAACCCGAGTTGAGAAGGGCAGATATAATGAGCGAGATCAAGGTTCCCCGTCGTAATCTGTGGCTGTCCGAGTTGTTCAAGCGCGTTCCGAAGGCGTCTCTGGTATCGCGCGAGGATGAAGAGCAGCAGATCATGGACAGCTATCTGAAGCGGCTCGATGACAGCACGCTTAACCGCCTCGGCTATTCCGCCGAGCAAATCGACCGTCTGCGCCATGGCAAAAGCGCGCGTCAGAGTGCGTAAGCTGCTGCGAGGTAGGTAAGAAGCGCGTGCCGACTTCAGCACCAGCGTAACATGATCGTTACCGGGCAAGCTCGCGGCGGCGCGTCATCACGAGGGTCGTCCAGCCTTCGAGATCGATGCGCCGCCGAAGCTCGAAACCCGCGGCGTTGTATCGCCCCGCCACCCGCCGTGCCTGCCCACTCAGCAGCCCCGACAGCACCAGCGTGCCGCGCGGCGCGATAACCTGGCGGATGTCCGTGGCCATGGCGGCCAGCGGCGCAGCGTGAATGTTGGCCAGCACGACGTCAAAAGGCGCACCGGCGCGGATCGCGCAGTGGCGCAGCCCCGCCGCTTCAATGCAGGTCACAGTGTTGCCGACGGCGTTGAGCGAAATGTTCGCGCGGGCGACGCGCACGGCGGTGTCCTCGATGTCGGTGGCGAGCACGCGCATGGCCCCGCGCTTGGCCGCCGCGAT
>CAYVFK010000202.1:0-3826 GCA_964450925.1 uncultured Hyphomicrobiaceae bacterium
TCCGTCATGCTGATTCTCAGTGAATATATCTCCAGCATCAGTCTGACGATCGTCATTTTCGGCGCCGCCTATCTGGTGCTGCCGCATTGCCGGCGCGAAAAGACCTGGATACGCGCTCTGCTCGTCGGCATCGTCGTCTTCCTGAGCTGGCGCTACTTAGCGTGGCGTTTTGCGAGCACGGTCCCGCCGCTCGAATTGGACCTCACCAGTGTCATTGCCTGGAGTTTCGCGGGCCTCGAAGCCTTGGCGACAGCCTCGTCCACCCTCGCGCTTATCCTCCTCTCGCGCACCCGTGAGCGTCACACCGAAGCGAATAGGCATGAAGGCTGGTGGGGCGACGCCGAGCCGCCGCGTATCGACGTCTACATCGCTACCTACAACGAGGGGGCCGAAATCCTGCAACGCACGATCGCGGGCGCACAGGCGATCGCTTATCCGAATGCACGGATCTTCGTGCTCGATGACGGGCGGCGGGTCTGGCTGCAAGCGCTGTGCCAGGAAAAAGGCGTCGGCTACATCACCCGGCCGGACAACAGCCACGCCAAGGCCGGCAATATCAACAACGCTTTCGAAGTCCGGCGCGACGCGCCCGACGCGCCGGACTTCATCGCGATTCTCGATGCCGACTTCGTGCCACACAGCCAATTTCTGGACAGGGCCGTAAGCCTGTTTCACGACCCCGGGGTCGCGCTGGTCCAGACACCGCAGCACTTCTTCAATCCGGACCCGATCCAGCACAATCTTGGCATCGCGAACGCCTGCCCGGACGAGCAGCGCTTCTTTTTCAACCATGTCCAGCCGTCGCGTGATGCATGGGGCATGGCGATCTGCTGCGGCACGTCCTCCCTCATCCGCACCAGCGCGCTCGCCGAAATCGGGGGTGTGCCGACCGAAAGCGTGACCGAGGATTTCCTCCTGACGCTGCGCCTTGGCGAGTACGGTTACCGGACCGTCTATCTCAACGAGGCGCTGAGCGAAGGCCTGGCGCCGGAAGGGCTGTCAGAATACATCAATCAGCGGGCCCGCTGGTGTCTTGGCATGATGCAAATCGTCCGCGGCCCGTACAATCCGCTCGGTTGGGACCACAAGCTGACCCTGCGTCAGCGCATCAGCGTTCTGGATTCCTTCCTGTTCTGGAGCACGACATTTCCGTTCCGGCTGGCCGGGATCGTGGTTCCGTTGCTGTACTGGTATTTCGGCGTTCTCGCGGTCAACGCCGAGGTCACGGAAGTCCTGTCATACTTCCTCCCAGCCTTCGCGGCGTCGCTCATCGCCCTGAACTGGCTTTCGCGCGGCCTGATCGTTCCATTCGTCACCGATGTCGCGCAACTCGTGGCATCCTATCCGATCACCCTGGCCGTGATGAGCGGGCTTTTCACGGACGGGCCGCGCTCGTTCAAGGTTACCGACAAGGGCGGCAGCCGCGACAAGAAGATCGTTCAGTGGCACCTCGCGCGCCCGTTCATCATCCTGCTGGGACTATCGATCCTCGGCCTGTGTCTGCCGCTGATTTCGGATTTTACCTTCCGCACCCCGGCGAACGACGGCGTCGTCGTGATTCTCTTCTGGACGCTCTACAACTTGTTCGTCCTGATGCTTGCGATTTTCGCCTGCGTGGAACTGCCACGCTCCGCCGGATCCATGCGCCGGCAAATGGAACCGGCCACCCTGTTCATGGGTGTCTCCACGATTCCGACCTGGGTCACGGATCTCGGGCCGGACCACGCTCGCATCCGCGGCCCCAGCGATCTTCAGGAGCATTCATCGATCCAGCTGAAACTCGACGGCATCGGAACGATCCAGGCCCAGGTTTCGGGGTCTTTCGCCGACAGTTACGCGCTGCGCTTGCTCCCAACAGGGGCGCAAATCGACCTTATTTCGCAAAAGCTGCATACCGCGCCAGGCGCTCCGGGCACTGAAGAGGGCAACATGCCGGGCATTTACGCAGGACTCCTGCGCCGCCTACTGCTTCCAAAACTCGATACCCGATAACATGGGACGAACCAATGACGAAAAGATCTCCCTTGAGGATGCGCACGCGATTAATCATCTTGCTTATCACGGCGCTTGTTCTGCCAATGATTCTTTTTGGTGTTCTTTACACGATCAAGTTAGAGCAAGCCAGCGAGCAGATCACCACGCGGAACCTGGAAGAGCGCGCCCGTCAACATTCCACCGCTATTACTCGACAGTTGCTTCGATCCTGGTTTGAAGTCGAATATCTTGCCGCGACCATACAACTGGAAAAGCGCGAAAGGTTGCGCGAGACGTTGACCGATTTCGCCAAGACCAATCCGAAATTCCTCTGGCTTGGCGTGGCGTTCACCAATGGAGAAATCTACGCAGCGTCCTCCGGGAGGAAGGAGCGGGAGACGGTGCGCGGAGAAGAGTGGTTCGAGAGCGGACTGCTGGGCGACTTCGCCGTCGACTACCGGCACGGCTCCGGTGTGCCGGCGACGGAGCGCGCCAATTCCGCAGCGCTCGTGAACTTCGCCGCGCCGATCCAAAATGCAGAAGGCAAGAACGTGGGTGTGCTCGGCGCGCGTTTTGACTGGACTGAGGTTCGAGAACTTGTACGTGCTCTGTCAGACAGCAACTCCGCGACCCTCCTGCTCAACCGCGACAGGAAAGTGCTGTTTGGTCCCGAGGGGATGGAGGGCGAAATGTTACCGCAGCGCATACAGTTGTCCGGCCGGTCGATGGAAACCTGGCCGGACGGCAAGCTCTACGTGACCGTCTCACGCCCGGCGATTGTGCATGGCGATCTGCCGACCTTCGGTTGGCGGCTCGTCGTGCGGGAGGATGCTGCATATGCGCTCCAGCCGTTTCGCCAGCTCACTCAGCAATTCTGGTTGGCGCTCGCCATTGGCGTTGCCTTGATGTCCTTCATGATGATCGTATTGTCGCACAAGGTTGCCGCTTCTGTGAGGCGGCTTGCGAAATTCGCCACGAGCCTTGCCGAGGGCGACTTTAGCGAGTACCCGCCCGAGGAACAGTCCTACCGCGAAACGGCGCAGCTTTCTTCTGCCCTCGCGCGTATTCAGTCGCAGCTAACCCCAGTAAGGAACGGCCCCAGACCGGTGATTGCTGCCGGATACGCGGAGTAACCCCGTGGCCGGAACGCAACGCGATTTGCTTATGTTCGTGTAGACAATCAAATCTGCGAGTTTAGATAGTCCCTGGTGAGCGATGCGACGGCGGCGAGCAGGATTTGTTCCGCGCCCGGCTCGACCAGATCATAAACATGAAGCACGAGCTGGTGCGGCTGGCGCAGGCGATCGACTGGTCCGTGCTGGAAGAGCGCTTCGGCGCGGCGGCCATCGGGTCAAGCCCGAGGGCAGGCTCTACACCGCTGAGCCACGAGTTCAGGGTGTTCACCGCCGGTCAGAAGCGCCGGGTCACGCCGCAGATCAGGCGCGAGATGCGTCGGCGTTTCGCCGTCGAATCAGTGATCGGCCATATCAAGACCGAGCGGTGCATGGGCCGCAACCACCTCGCCGGCGAGCGGGCCGAAGCCGTTAACGCTATCCTCGCCGCCGCAGGCTACAACTTCTCGCTCCTGCTTAGATAGTTCAGGGAGCTTTTGTCTCTCCTTCTTGCCATCGCTGGTTGAACACGGTTCAACCATATCGCGCCTCAAAATATGGACTGTCCACGACCGGCAACCGCCGATGACCGCTTTCACCGCATCGCAGAAGTCGCAGTCTCCTGAGCTCATGTCCGCCCGTATGACATGAGCCGACATTCGGACCGAGAACGCCGCGGAGCAGAGCTTTCAAACACTGCGCGGCTTTTCGAGCGCCCGGTGCAGCGTTCTGGGATGAAC
>CAYVFK010000203.1:0-3807 GCA_964450925.1 uncultured Hyphomicrobiaceae bacterium
CCTGGACCATGTCCGCCATCATCGGCACGCATGTGTGTCTGCGCCAGGTGCGGGCTGAGCCCATCTGGGCTGCGCTGGCCGATGAGGGCGTAACCCATCTGTGCGGCGCGCCAGTGGTCATGTCGCTGATCATCTCCGCGGCGGATAACGTCAAACACGACCTCGGCCGGACCGTGCAGTTCTTCACCGCCGCCGCGCCGCCGCCGGAAAAGCTGCTGGCGGACATGAACACCGCCGGATTCGACGTCACCCATCTTTACGGGCTGACGGAAACCTACGGCCCGGCGGTGGTCAACGACTGGCATCAGGACTGGTCCAGCCTGCCGGCCGCTGAGCAAGCAGCGCTGAAATCGCGGCAGGGCGTGCGCTATCTACCGCTGGAGCAGCTCGACGTATTGGACCCGGAGACCATGATGCCGGTGCCGCGTGATGGTAAGACACTGGGCGAGGTCATGTTTCGCGGCAATGTCGTGATGAAGGGGTATTTCCGCAATCCTGAGGCGAGCCAGAAGGCTTTTGCCGGCGGCTGGTTCCACTCCGGCGATCTCGGTGTGATCCATCCCGACGGTTACATCCAGCTGAAGGACCGCTCCAAGGACATCATCATCTCGGGTGGGGAGAATATCTCCTCCATCGAGGTCGAAGAGGCGCTCTACCGGCATCCGGCGGTTGCAGTGGCCGCCGTGGTTGCCATGCCGCATGAGAAGTGGGGCGAGACGCCGTGCGCATTCATAGAGCTTGCCCCGGGCCAGCAGACGGATGCGGATGATCTTCGCCAGTGGTGCCGAGATCAGCTGGCTGCCTTTAAAGTGCCTGGTCGGTTCGTTTTTGCGCCTGTTCCAAGGACATCGACGGGAAAAATCCAGAAATTCGCGTTGAGAGAGCAGGCGAAGGAGATCGCACAGTCATCTTGCGCAAAATCATGAAGAAAATTTGCGCTACTGCGCGCTCCAATGTGGTCCAATATTATTACCGCGCTCAACAGTGTTCACAAATATTTTTACTGTACTCAATGCGCGGTGAATTCCGCTTTTGATCAAGTCGGCAGTCCGCAGCGCCCGGTAGCGCTTTGACGCCGGCCATACCGAAAACATCCTTCGCCAAGGCTGATTTGCCCAAAAGCCGCTCGGCAAAGCACGATGGCAATGCCGGGGAAATACACGCTTAACCACGTATCTTTTCGCGGCGTCAGGGACTATCATTGCTTGCGCTTTAGGCAATAGAGCGCATTCCGAAGACCGGGAGTTGGTTTTCGGAAAAAAGGCGCGTCAAATCAGATATTTAGAGCGCTTCGGTTCAGTCGGAATGTAGATCGCTCTAAGTCGTGATGTGACCCTGGGGGGCCCAATGGGGGAATCTGTGAGTTCCTTCGGCGCTTTGCGTCGACGCTGGTTGATGATTTGCGTCATCGCGATCGGGTTGATCGCCCAGATCATCGGCGGACCCGATGCCCGGGCCCAGGACGAGGCGGAAGCCGCCTCCGGTCCACCCTTTTCGATCGCTCTGCTCGTCGATTCCGACATAGGGCGGTGCTACGACCGCGGTTATGTTGCAGCCGTCGAGCGTCTGGTGGGGCTTGAGCAGCAGAAAATTAACGCGCGCGGCGGCGTGAATGGGCGCCCGATCGACGTCAGCGTGTTGGACGGTCGGCGGGACATCGATCAGACGATCGAGAATGTGCGTACAGCGCTCGAATTGCCCAATCTGCTGGCAATGATCGGCTTGACGAGTTCGACCCGGGGTGAGCGGGTTCTTGCCAGCCTCGGGGATGAATTGCGGTCAGCTGGTATCCCCTTTATCTCCGATATGTCGGTATCAGATGTCTTCGCCGATTATCCGAACATTTTTTCGACGCGGCCATCTCAGGAAGCCGAGCGCGTGCCTGTCATGGCGGCTTTCGCCCAGGAAATGCAGTTTCGCTCGGTTGCCTTTCTCGGCCGGGCTGGCCCAACCTATATCCGCGCAATCGGTGATGCTCTGAAAAAAAGCGAGATTGCGGACCGGCTTACATCCGATCATCGGATTCAGCGGGCCGGACGCCGCGGCGCGGACCTGGATGACGCTGCGATCGAGGTTGCCATCGCAGACATGAAGGCGAAGCAGACCGATCTGGTTGTCCTGGCGGTGGGTACGGTAACCTCCGATGACGTGCTGAGCGCATTCATGCAAGCCGACTTCACGCCGGCCGTCATGTTGGTCGGCGATCTGTCGCGCGTGGCCGCAAACATGCCGAAGACCTACCCCAACGCGATCTATCAGCTGGAATGGAGCAACATTCCGGAGGTGGATCGGGATTCGGTGCGCAATGTTGTTACGCAAACCAACCCCGAAGAGTGGCTGTTCGAGGGCACGAAGCTTCCTGATGCACCGGGCTGGCAGGAGGGGACCTGCGACGCCGACTACGAGCCTGACCCTATGTCTTCCACCAACCTCAGCGCCATTGCTTTCGGCGCGCGTTTCGCAGACATGGTTGCGCTAGCAACGCAGGCCGCCAACGGTGCGGGGCGGCGCGCCGAGCTTGAGCAGATGCATGAAGCGGTTATCCGATCATTGAGCGAAACCTTTGCCTCGGGCCGCGGCGCGTTTCAGGGACGGTTCGAAAGCTGGTCGTTCTTCCCGGATGTCCGCACGCGCGCCCAGACCCCCTTCGTGATCATCCTGCCGCACACGCTTGGCCGCGCCCAGCTCGCGCCTATCCAATTCGTGCGCACGCGTGCGGGCACGCTGAACCGCATCGACACGCTTTACGTCGATGTTGATTTGCTCCGCGCTTATGCAATCAACAATAATGACCGTTCGTTTTATGCAGATTTCTACTTGTCCATCCGGGCTTCGGAGCAGATTGGTCTGGACGATATCAAGTTCATAAATGCCTTCATTGACCCACGCACCAATGGACCGCACTTGACCATCGAAACGATTTACGGTGGGGGTCCAACGGACGCGTACCCGGAAAGTATGCGAATCTACCGGATCTCGGGCAGATTCCGTTTTAATCCGGATTTTACCTACTATCCGTTCGATTCACAGCAATTCTCAATCGATATACAGCCTCGCAGCGGAGATAAGCAATTCATCGTTCAGCCGCCGCCACTGGTTTTGCGTGATCCCGATTTGCGCGTCGATAACTGGGATCTGTCCAGCCAGTATGTTTCCTACGCAAATGCGTTCGTTCCGGTCGTTGATGCGTTTACCCATGAGGCCAGCGTAGTACCGTTTTATGAAACGCGGTTTGTCTGGCAGATGACGCGGGAGACGACGGATTACTACCTGCGTGTACTTGTGCCGTTGATGTTCATTCTCATTGTTGCGTATTTGTCTATATTCATTCCACAGTCTAATCTAGAAGCGATTATAACGCTTCAAGTTACAGCCCTGCTGGCGGCGGTCGCGCTTTATTTATCTCTACCTCAGGTCGATTCTGATACCGCCACTGTGTCCGATCGAATATTCGTGCTCGACTATATGATGGTCAGTTTGATGATCCTGATTTCGATATTGCGGATCAATGTGCGTGCGCACAAATGGCGATGGTTGAACAGGGGCCTGGTGGTAACTCATGCGGTTCTTATCCCGCTATGCGTCATCATTTCGGCGGGTCTGATCCTCGATGCGCTTCCGGTCGAGACCGTGCAGGAGCTGGCGTCTTGGGAATACTGGCAGAGCCTCATCGGCACCTCGTGATTGCACGGCACGCACGACAGTGCCGCGCTTAGCGGTGATGAATTTTGATGCTGACTATGCTGAGCTGCGGACTGAGATGGTGAGCCCAGCAGGGTTCGAACCTGCGACCTACTGATTAAAAGT
>CAYVFK010000204.1:0-3733 GCA_964450925.1 uncultured Hyphomicrobiaceae bacterium
CAAGATGGTCTGCGAACTCGACGACCCATACATCCTGATTCACGAAAAGAAGCTGTCGAACCTGCAGGCAATGCTGCCGGTGCTTGAGTCGGTGGTGCAGTCCGGCAAGCCGCTCATGATCATCGCCGAGGACGTGGAAGGCGAGGCCCTGGCGACGCTGGTGGTCAATAAGCTGCGCGGTGGTTTGAAGGTCGCAGCGGTTAAAGCACCCGGCTTCGGTGATCGCCGCAAGGCCATGCTGCAGGATATCGCGGTGCTGACCGGCGGCCAGGTCGTCTCCGAAGAACTTGGCATCAAGCTCGACAATGTCACCATCGACATGCTCGGCCGCGCCAAGCGCATTGCGATCACAAAGGACGACACCACCATCGTCGATGGCGCTGGCGACAAGGCCGATATCGAGGCTCGCGTGCAGCAGATTCGCGCGCAGATCGAGGACACCACCTCCGATTATGACCGCGAGAAGCTGCAGGAGCGCCTCGCAAAGCTGGCTGGCGGCGTAGCCGTCATCCGTGTTGGCGGTGCTTCGGAGATGGAAGTGAAGGAGCGCAAGGACCGCGTGGATGACGCGCTGAACGCCACCCGCGCTGCCGTCGAAGAAGGCATCGTCCCAGGCGGCGGCGTCGCGCTGCTGCGTGCGGTCAATGCGATCACCGTCGAAGGCGAGAACGCCGACCAGGAGGCCGGTATCAAGATCGTGCGCCGTGCGCTCCAGGAGCCGATTCGCCAGATCGCGGAGAATGCTGGCGTGGAAGGCTCGATCGTTGTCGGCAAGGTGCTGGAGAAGAATGATCCGTCCTGGGGCTACAACGCGCAGCTCGATGAGTATATGGACCTTGTCGAGGCCGGCGTGATCGACCCGGCCAAGGTGGTGCGCACCGCGCTACAGGACGCGGCTTCGGTCGCCGCCCTGATGATCACGACGGAAGCCGGCGTCGCCGAAGCGCCGCGCGACGACAAGGGCGCTGGCGCCCCTGACATGGGCGGCATGGGCGGCATGGGCGGCATGATGTAAGCTGCCCGCTCCTAGGGCGAGGCCTTATGCCGTCAAGCTGAATGCGAAGAGCCGCTCCTCGGGGCGGCTCTTCTGCTGATCGGGCCCGGCGTGGTCAATTGACGCTGGCCCCGTCGGGACGCTTGCATCATTGCAAGAATTTTCAGACGGACTGCGTTAAGGTTGCCGTAGCAATCGGCTTTGCTATAGTCGCGGCGTTTTTTGATTTCGCCGATGGCACGGGGCTGGTATGGACAAGCCGAATTCTGAGGAAAACGGTCAAGAGCACATGGACTACCAGGAACATCAGCAGACCTATAAGCTCTTTATCACCTTGACGCAGTGGGGAAGCGCAATCGCCGCGATCGTCCTCATTCTGATGGCGCTATTTCTGGCTTGAAACGCCAGCCGCTTGAAGCCCGCCGATTTTGGCCGCGACCGCCAGATCGTAGCGGTGGTGCGCGGAGCGGGCGAAAGAATAATCGGAGCTGATAATGATAAAGATCGCCGTTCCGGCCGAAGACGAAACGGAACCTCGTGTGGCGCTCAGCCCCGAGGCGGCGAAGAAATACGTCAAGCTCGGTTGCAATGTGGTCGTGGAAAGGGGCGCGGGCGCACGCTCGTATTTCCCCGATCACGATTATCAAGATGCCGGCGTCGAAATCGCAGATTCGGCTGAAGCCGCGATCGACGGCGCCGATCTGGTCCTCAAGGTGCGCCCGCCGAGCGACGCACAGATCGGGGCGATGAAGTCTGGCGCAGCGCTCATTGCGATGCTAGAGCCATATGGCGCGCGCGACACGATCGATACACTGGCAGAGCAGGGCGTTCTGGCCTTTGCGATGGAGTTGCTGCCCCGCGTCACCCGCGCGCAGTCGATGGATGTGCTGTCGTCTCAATCCAACCTGGCGGGGTACAAGGCTGTTGTGGATGCGGCGGCAGCATTTGGCCGTGCGATGCCCATGATGATGACGGCGGCCGGCACTGTGCCGCCAGCAAAGGTGTTCGTTATGGGGGCTGGCGTTGCCGGCCTTCAGGCGATTGCGACCGCGCGTCGGCTCGGCGGCGTGGTGAGCGCAACCGACGTGCGCCCGGCGGTGAAAGAGCAGGTCAAGTCGCTCGGCGCGAAGTTCGTCGCGGTCGAAGACGAAGAGTTTCGCGAGGCGGAAACGGCTGGCGGCTACGCCAAGGAAATGTCCGACGACTACAAGCGCAAGCAAAACGAGCTGATCGCCGAGCACATCAAGGCGCAGGATATCGTGATCACCACAGCGCTAATTCCAGGAAGGCCAGCCCCGCGGCTGATATCTGCGGGCATGGTCGACGCCATGAAGCCCGGCGCGGTCATCGTTGACATGGCGGCCGAGCGCGGTGGCAACTGCGAACTCACGCAACCCGGTCAGGACATTGACCACAACGGCGTGCGGATCATGGGCCCGCTGAACATCCCCGGTCAGGTGCCCGGCGATGCTTCCAGTTTGTATGCGCGAAATCTCTACGCCTTCGCTGAACTCATGATCGACGCCGAGGCGGGCGCCATCAAGGTTGACTGGGACGACGAGATTATTAAAGGCACCGGCCTCACGCGCGATGGCAAGGTCATCCACCCGGTTCTCACGGGAGACAAGCAATGAAACGCATCATTTCGAGGTTTCTTCCCGCGCTCGCGGCGATCGGGGCGTGCGCACTGCTGGCAGACCCGGCCCAGGCCGCTACCGGGGCCGGCGCGGCCATCGATCCGTTCATCTACCTGTTCGCGATCTTCGTGCTGGCGATCTTCGTCGGCTACTACGTGGTCTGGAGCGTGACGCCGGCGCTTCACACGCCGCTCATGTCGGTGACCAACGCAGTTTCGTCGGTGATCGTGGTCGGCGCACTGCTGTCGGTTGGCGTCGAGGCGGCCGTGGAGGGCGCAGGCTGGGCAACCGTGTTCGGCTTCCTGGCGCTGGTCATGGCCTCGGTCAACATCTTCGGTGGCTTTCTCGTCACCCAGCGAATGCTGGCGATGTACAAGAAAAAAGAGAAGCAATAACGCGGCGCGGGGGGAACACTCATGCCTGCTGATCTGGTCGCGCTGCTGTATCTGGGCGCTGGCGTTCTGTTTATTCTGACGCTGCGAGGGCTGTCGCATCCGGAGACATCCCGGCGCGGCAATTACATGGGCATGGCGGGCATGGCGATCGCCGTGCTCACCACGCTAGCCGTGGCCGTGCCCGACGCGCTTAAATTCCTGCTGATTCTTGCTGGCATTGGGATCGGCGGCTCGATTGGCGCTTATATCGCCAGTCGAATCCCAATGACAGCGATGCCTCAACTCGTGGCCGCATTCCACAGCCTCGTGGGCCTGGCGGCGGTGTTCGTGGCGGCTGCCGCGCTCAACGCGCCAGAGGCATTCGGCATCGGCACCCCAGGCGGCATCTTCACGGTGTCGCTAGTCGAGATGTCGATTGGCGCTGCGATCGGGGCGATCACCTTCACTGGCTCCGTCATCGCTTTCGCCAAGCTGGATGGGCGGATGTCCGGTGCGCCGATCCTGCTCCCTGGTCGCCATGTCATTAACATCGCCATCGCTGCTGCGATTATTCTGCTGGTTGTGGCTTTTACCATGACGGAATCGCATGTGGCTTTCTGGGCGCTCACCGTCCTTGCGTTCCTGATCGGCGTGCTGTTGATCATTCCAATTGGCGGCGCGGACATGCCTGTCGTCGTGTCGATGCTCAACTCATACTCCGGCTGGGC